>CANHJY010000055.1 GCA_947461185.1 Flavobacteriales bacterium | reverse complement strand
ATTAAAAAAAACAATGCTATTAAAAATAATATAGCTACTCCTTTCATTGTTCAATCTGGAAAATTGCACTTTTAAAGCTATCTGAATACATCATTGCATTTTTACCAGGAATCGTAATTGAAGGCGAATGTTCAAGAAGATCTGCATTGATTACTTTTGACAAATCTAATTTAAAAGCGACCTCATTTGAATTGGGATTAAAACATAACTCCTTGGATGTTGTGTAAGGTGACGCATATCCTCCAACATGAAATTCAAATTTCTTATCAAGACTAGAGGAGAGGCTTGAACTACCTTCAATTTTAATATTAATATATCCACTATTCCATGCCCAATACATTCCGTTTAAAGGGTCTAAAGCTCCGTCAAATAACCCGCTTACATTGGTAAGACTATCAGTGCCGATTAAAAAACAAATAGAGTCAGGGGTAGAAATTGACTCGAAGTTAATCGTCAAACTACTGCTATCAGAAAAATCAATCAAATAATAACCATTCATATGACTTGAATCAGAATACCCATTTGAATAACTTCTGAAATTCCCGATGTAGAATTTCACTTTACTGAATGCAATCCAATTTGTGCTATCAAGTTCTGTTTTTTCATTGAGATGCATTTCTTGCTCGGCATAAAATAATTTGAAATCAATTTTTACCGATTGGAATTGGGCATAAGAAATGCTTTCGATCCAAAAAAGTAACAATAGTATGTAATACTTAATCATGTTTTGGAGGAGGCATATTTTTATCAAACGCTCTAAATACAGTCTCAATCAAGCGCTCTTTTTGCTCATTATTGCATTGCTTTGCAACATCCATAAAATGTTGGTATGTCATTTTTTCAATATTCGCATGATTCTGAGATAATTCATCAAGTAATCGATTCGATATTATTGTATCAATTGATTCGTTTTTTAATAATCCAAAAAGCGAATCGTATTTTACTCGATTTTTAAGAATCAATTGGTCTTTTATTTTAAAATGACTTTTTTGTAAGTCTAACACCTTATTTTTCGGCTCACCTTCCAATTGTAATATATTAACTAATTCAGTTCGCATGTCATGATGCTTTTTTCGATTTAAAGTAAAAAATAAGGTGACTCCATTAATTAGAACCAATAATACTATAATCAATTTATAAACTGTTTCCTTTTTCATCAAAAATGGTTTAAATAATTAAAATATTGAAATGTCTCTACCGCATTTTCATTTGGAATCAAATTTTGTGAAAACCAAGAAAATAAATTCAAACCCAGAACAACTAAAACTGATGCTGCGAGGTATAATAAAGTTCTAAATTCAATTTTCTCATTTTTTAAAGTTAGTTTCGGAATATGATAAAGCTGATTTAAAAGATGTTTTGACAAGGGCAGTTCCTTATTGTCATTTTTGGTATCAAGCACCTGCATCATCCATTTTTCCTTATTCGTTTCCATAAATCTTTAGTTGATTATTTTTTGAAATAATTGCGATTTTAAGCATAGTAATTTTTATAAATTTCATCAAGTTCTTTCATCAAATTTCGACGCGCTCTAAAAATAAGCGATTCAATGGAAGCATGTGAAATTTCCATTATAACTGCTATTTCTTGATAGGAAAAGCCTTGAAAATGCTGCAATGAGAATGCAATTCTTTGTTTTTCTCCGAGATTATCGAGCGCATTAAAAAGTATTGTTCTATATTCTGAATTGACCAATATATTTTCTGGATTGGAAGTCATTTCGGTTGAAATTTTTTGTTCTGCTAAGTTTATTTCAACTTTTTGCCCCTTTCGTTTGAGCCTTTTATTTCTCCTTAAATATTCATAACATTGGTTTACAGAAATTTTATAAATCCAAGTTGCGAGGGAAGCATTACCTTTGAAATCATTAATTGATTGAAATATTTTGGTGAAAATATCCTGTGTTAGATCTTCAGCATCTTGTATATTCTGGGTGAAAGAGATGCACAAGTTAAAAACCTTAACACCAAAGGTATCAATCAACTCAGCGAAAGCTTTATCTTCTTTATTCTTTAAACGAAATATTAAGTCGTTACTCACCGATAATAGAGATGACTATTTTCTTTTTTTATTGCGAAAAGATTTGAACTAAACTGTTCGTGTCATTAAATATCTTGCCAGTTGCTTTAGAATGGACTTGGAACTTTCAGTCGTATTGATTTTATTAAGATGCATTAACGCGATATTGTAGTAATGCTCCATTATTACTTCACAGGCAGCCTTAACATTTAATTGATCATAGATAATTCTAGTTCTTTCCACCTTTTTGTTGAGATCAGTTTCATTTTTCAGATTAACTAACAATCCCAAACTCACCTCATCACTTAATTCAAGTGCTTTCAGATTCAGCAATGTTTTTTTATCAGCAATAACATCACCACCGACTTGTTTTCCAAATTTATCTGGATCTGCGTAAAGGTCTAAAATATCATCTTGAATTTGAAAGGCAATACCAATATTTTGTCCGAACTGATACAAATTCATTCTATCTTGAACAGATGCATCAGCGATTATAGCTCCAAATTCAAGAGCGCACCCCAATAAAACTGAAGTTTTCAAACGAATCATTTCGATGTATTCCTCAACTGTGACATTGTTTCTGACTTCAAAATCCATGTCCATTTGTTGGCCCTCACAAACTTCAATCGCTGTGCGGTTAAAAACTTCCAAAAGTTCTTTTAAATGTTGTTCTTCCTGAAGAATCAGTAGTTGATAAGCTTTAACAAAAAGAACATCCCCAGATAAAATGGCTATATTCGGATTCCACTTCACCTGAATAGTTTCTTGATTGCGCCTCAGAGGTGCCTGATCCATTATGTCATCATGAATGAGCGTAAAATTGTGAAAAACCTCTACGGCAAGCGCTGCATGAATAGATTTTTCAAGGGGTTGCCCATACATTTCAGAAGCCAACAAAGTAAGCACTGGGCGCAAACGTTTACCTCCTAACTTTAAAAAATATTTTAGCGGATCATATAAATTTTCCGGGGTGTTAGGAAAATTAAATTCAGATAATTTTCTTTCTATTAAGGAAGAATATTCAGCTAATTCTTGCATTACTATTTGATCAGATTCATAAGATAACTACCATAGCCACTTTTTACGAGTGGTTCTGCGATGAGCTGAAGTTCCTTACTTGTAATAAAGCCGTTTGTGTAAGCCACCTCTTCAATACACCCTATTTTCAGGCCTTGTCTTTCTTCAATCACCTGTACAAATTGACCTGCCTGCATTAGAGAATCAAAAGTTCCTGTGTCCAACCATGCTGTGCCGCGATCTAGCACTGCAACTTTCAGTTTTCCTCTTTTTAAATATTCTGCATTAACATCAGTAATTTCATATTCCCCACGCGCTGATGGCTTTAGGTTTTTGGCAATATCAACAACATCATTATCATAAAAATACAAACCAGGGACCGCATAATTAGATTTCGGAATCACTGGTTTTTCTTCAATGGAAACTGCTTTCATGTTCGTGTCAAACTCTACTACACCATATCTTTCTGGGTCTTTCACATGATATGCATATACAACTCCCCCATTTGGATCATTATTTTCCTTAAGAAGGCTGTCCATTCCAACACCATAGAAGATATTATCACCAAGAATTAGTGCTACTTTATCATCAGCTATAAATTGTTCACCTATAACAAAAGCTTGAGCCAAACCATTAGGGATTTCTTGAACGGCATATGAAAATGAGCACCCTAACTTTTTGCCATCACCCAAAAGCTTTTCAAAATGAGGTAAATCATGTGGGGTAGAGATAATTAATATTTCACGAATTCCGGCACTCATTAAGATTGAGAGCGGGTAATAAATCATAGGTTTATCATAAACCGGCATTAACTGCTTTGAAACAGCAAGTGTCAAGGGGTGCAATCTTGTTCCAGATCCTCCAGCTAAAATGATTCCTTTCATTTGGATTCAGGATTATCTTCTTCTTTATCTTCGGGTTGTATGTTTGATGAACCTTCCTCTTTTACTTCCAATTGAAATAAATCAAAATCCAATTCTTCATCATAAAGTTCAAACATTGGTTCTTCGAAAGATTTGGTAGTTACGCGTCTTTCTAAAGTCATCAACAAACAAGGCAATAGCACTAAATTGGTAAATAAGGCAACAAAATAAGTTATTGCCGAAAGATAACCTAAAGCTTGGGTGCCTCCAAAATCAGAAAAGACGAACACAATAAAACCAAAAAATAAAATTACGGACGTATAAATTATACTTAGACCAGTTTCTTGAATCGAGATAGCGATACAATCTTTAAGATCCCATCTTTTGTGATTTAACTCTTGTCTATAGCGAGCCAGAAAGTGAATTGTATTATCAACTGTAATTCCAAGGGCAATAGAGAAAATAAGTAAGGTGGATGGCTTTAACGGAATACTGAACCAACCCATAATACCTGCAGTAATAATCATAGGAATTAGGTTGGGTATCATCGAGACGATAACCATTCGAATGGACGCGAACAAAAGACTCATCAACGCAGCAATGGAAATAACTGCAAAAAGAATACTTGATACTAAATTCCATACTAAATACTGCGTTCCTTCTGAGACAACAACAGATGTTCCGGTTAATGTCACATCATAATATTCATTATCTATTGCTTTTCTTAACTGCGCTTTAAATTCAGGATTTTTATAATACTTCTTTATAAGTTCGGTATCAGAATCAAATTTAAATTGCAGATCCTCATTATTATTTGAAATGACTGAAGTTAGCGAATTATAAATCTTTGGACTTCCTGATAAAATGGTATCGATATAATTATTTTTTCCTTCGGCGATGAAACTATAATATCGTTCAACATTTTGCTTTTCTGGATTCAATATGCTATCTATTTTATGGCTGACTGAAGCCACTTTATCGGATATTTCAAAAGCCCCTTCATCTTTAATTTGAGTTCGAATTCTTAAAATAAATTTTGAAGTATCAGCTAATTCTTTAATCGAGAAAGCATTGTTATTGGTCATTTCAAAATTCTCAATATACTTTCCTAAACGTTTTTTATCTCTTGTCGAGAAGATGGTGTATCTATTCGGATTATTATCGAAATAGGCCATGTTAATCACTTTGACAAAATCGACAATTGATATGCTTTTTGAGAAGTCCTTGTCTTTCGCAAGCATTTCTTGAACAGCTTCAACTTTCTGAAGTGTATTTTTCTCAAATAATCGCCCTTTTTGCTTATAATCCACCATTATTTCAAAGGGAACTGCACCTCCAAAATTGGCTTCCATAAAACGTATATCTTTGGCTATAGGGTCATTTTGAGGAATATCTCCAGTAATGTTACCTGTAACCTTCATCTTTACAATTCCATAACCAAAAAAGATAGTTAATGCAATTGTAATGACATATACCCAAGCACGTTTATGGATTGTTATATAAACCAGTTTATTTAATAATCCAACAGCTAGTTTTCTATCCAAATGTCTGAGATGACGTTCTGGTGTTGATCTTAAAAATGATGCAAAAATTGGAATCAAACAGAGCGACACAACATAACACATCATTATATTGAGGGTAGAAATAACCCCAAACTCAAAAAATTTATCAGAATTCGTGAAAAGGAAGGTTAAGAAACCAAGAGCCGTAGTTACATTCGTCAAGAACATGGCAATTCCTGTTTTACTAACTACTCTATTTAACGCTTTGGCTCTGTTTCCATGCAATGCCAGTTCTTGATGATATTTATTGTAGAGATATATGCAATTGGGAATACCAATTACAATCATTAATGGTGGAATCAAAGCCATCATGACTGAAACATGATAACCAAAAAGTGCTATGGTTCCCATTGCCTGAACAACAGAGACTCCTACAACAGTCATACAAATGAGTACCGCTCTGAAAGATTTAAAAAAGAGATACATTAAAATTGCACTCACCAACATGGATAGTCCAATGAAAATATACATTTCCGACTGTATTCTGTTAGCTAAAACAACCCTGAGATATGGCAATCCGGCATAATGAATTTCACCAACATCACCCATTGCTTTCTCCGCCAATTTTTGAATATCAAAAACAACCTTTGATTTTTTGATATCACCCAGAAAACTCTCCTCAATGTTGATCATCATTAAGGAAACCTTTGTGGAGTCGTTATACAAAACATTTTTGTACAACGGATTTCTCTTAATTTCCGCTCTTATTTCCTTTAAGGATTTTTCGTGATAATCTAGATTTAAATCAGAGAATATTTTTTCTGGTTCAAATCTGCTTTCTTTTTTGTTATTCCGAATTTTGACAAGTGTTGCCTCAGAAATTACAGATTCGACTCCTTTAAGTTGTAGTATAGTATCACCTAATTTTTTCCACTTTCTAAAATTATTTTCTGTGTAAAGCGAATCAGACTTTAATGCTATTACAAATGTTCCACCATCTTCACCAAAGTGCGATTTAAAATCAAGATAGTTTTTGGTTGTAGGAGAATCTTTAGGAAGTAAAATCCCATACTTATTCTCCATTTTAATTCCTGTAACTGCATAGTAGCCTAGGTAGACGGTTATAAGGGTAATAACCCCAAGAACCAAAAACCTGAATTTTAATATAAAATTGGCTATACTATTCCACATTACAAGTAACTATTTTTCTAAATTTAAGGGTGCGAAGTTAATCAAATCCGTGCTAACCACAAAATTAAGGTTTTAAGTCTTCCTCAAGCCATCTAAAAAATTCTCTTTGCCAAAGAATTGAATTTTGAGGACTCTGAACCCAATGACCTTCAGTTGGGAAATACAAAAATCTACTTTTCAAACCGAGTAATTGAGCAGCTTGAAAAGCTTGCATGCCTTCACTTTCAGGAACCCTATAATCAACACCACCATGAATTACGAGTATTGGGGTATCCCAATTTTGCACATAATTATGAGGGCTATTCTTTTCGTAGTTTTCTTTATTAACATCCAGCCAATATGGCCCACCTTGATCCCAATCAGCAAAAAACAACTCCTCAGTAGTGCCATACCAACTTTCTAGATTGAATAAGCCACAATGGGCAATAAATGTTTTGAATCTTTTTTGATGAATTCCGGCAAGCATGTATACTGAATATCCTCCATAGGATGCCCCAACCGCTCCTACTCTGTCTCTATCAACATAAGGTAAAGTAACCGCATCATCTACCGCAGATAAGTAATCATCCATTGCTTGACCACCCCAATCTTTCGAAATGGCATCATTCCATTCTTGACCAAATCCAGGAAGCCCTCTTCTGTTTGGCGCAACTACAACATATCCATTAGAAGCCATCAGTGCTAGATTCCATCGATAAGAAAAATATTGACTAACAGGACTCTGAGGACCACCTTGACAATATAATAAGGCAGGATATTTTTTATTTTGATCAAAATCCGGGGGCAATACCATCCAAACCAACATTTCTTTGCCATCGGTAGTTTTTACCCACCGCGCTTCTACGGTTGGCATTTTTAATTGATCAATTATTTCTTTGTTAGCGTTTGTTAACCGATTGGTTTTTAAATTTTTAATATTCAGCGCATACAAATCTGTTGGTTCAATCATAGACTGCCTACCATAGTAAATGGTATTTTGACCAATAGCAATGCTTACAACATCAAAAACACCGTCAGTTATTTGCTTTATAATCGGTTCCTTACCTTTCTTTAAGATAATTTCAAAAAGATGTATTGCCCCTTTAGCAGCTGCAGTAAAGTAGATTTTTTCTCCACTTGGATGCCATGAAAAATCAGTTACTGAAAGGTCAATTCCAGCAGTTAAATTAACATTAGCAACTCCATTATTCCAAATGATATCATTTTTATCTGACTCAAAGCCGTCACGAGCCATACTCAACCATGCCAATTGTCCGCAAACATTAAAGGAAGGATTGATATCGTAACCGTTGAAGTTGGATGTTATATTTTCAGTAACTTTTGTTAAAATATCGTAAGCATATAAATCACTATTCGTATGTAATGCAAAATCTTTACCGGTCAACTTTTTAGACGTGTAAATAATTTTTTTATTGTCCGAGCTGAAAGTAAACTGCTCGGAACCTCCCATTGGAGGAAGAATGCCATCGTAAGGCTCGCCATTTAAAATATCTATTCCTGAACCAGCAATTGTATTCAATCCGTTATCTATATCGTAAAGTATCAAATGCCGTTTTTTATAATCGTCAAAATGATCCCAATGTCGGTACATTAAGTCATCCTCAATTCTTGCATTGGCTAGTGGCAAATCAGTATAAATTTCATTCACGGTTTGTTTGTAGGGAACGGATTCAATGGTTAGTATTTTCTTAACATCAGGAGAAAGCTTGAATCCTTCTATTTCTTTATCTTGAAAATTAGAAACTTGATTTTTTACTGTTCCATCTGCATTTAATTTCCAGACTTGCACGCCATTATTTTCAGCAGACAAAAACCAAATATTGTTATCGCTTCCCCATTGGGCATCAAATTCTGAAAAGGCAGTATTTGTAATTTGGATTGTTGAATTATCCTCGAGCTTAATAATGAATAAATCCGTATTTCCTTTATTCTTATCTACGTCAAAAATTCGTTGGCTATAAAGCAAATATTTCCCATCCGGCGAAAGCGTTCCGCCAGAAATTCTTTTCATACCCCATAGTATTTCGGGGGTTAATTTGCCCAATTGGGCGCTTCCGAAAAATGACAGAGACAATAATAATATTGTAAATAAGTATCTCATTGTTTTGTTAAATACATGAAACACATACTCAAAATGTAAAAAATGGTTTCAATTTACAGACTCTATTTTCTATTGTTATCGATAGAAATCTAGAAATAAGTACTTCAAAATAAGTTAGTAAGAATAAACACCAACAAGTTGAGTCCAAGAAGGAAAAGAATCAAGATGCGTTGAAAAACATAAAATTTCTTCATCAAATCAATTTTCTTAACGAAAAATAAAGAAAAAATTTAAAGGCATTCCACTTTTATGGAATAAATCAACCAAGCAAATGTGTTCTAATAATAAATTTCCATGATGATTGGTTTACCTGAGACCTGAATAATTTTATCAAGATAAACAAATGTGGACTCGGAAACCATTGGACATCCTAAGCTATTTGGAATGGGTTCGTTTTGTTCGAATTCAGGAAAGCCATCTAGCTTATGTAAAACGATTAATCTTTCGTAGGCTTTGTTATTTGTACTATCTATACCATGCAGTTTATAGGATTTTCCGAAACTTCCAATATAAGCGTTGCCAATTTTATACTTACCCAAAGAACTCATATATGAATTTGGCGTATTACTGAATATTAAACTATCCGGACTTTCAGTTTCAGAACCTACACCATGCGCAACCAAAGCAGATTTGAGTAATTCACCAGTATTTATATCGTAAACAAACAATCTGTTGTTTCCAGAAAATATTTTAAAATCGATTAAGATAGCAACAGACTGATTGAAATTAGGATGATCTTTAAGATACAAAGTCAATTCCT
>CANHJY010000054.1 GCA_947461185.1 Flavobacteriales bacterium | reverse complement strand
TGAAAAGTTTGTGATGGACACGTGGCACCGGAATTTGCAGTAACGTTATAAACAACACTTTGCCCAGGGGTTGTAATATTGGTTGATAATGTGCCGGTTATTGAAGTCCCCGTACCACTAACTTCTCCATTCACGTTAGGATTGTTCACTGGTACCCATGAAAATGTCGTTCCTGAAGGAATAATTACGCTCGGAGGTGTATTTATAGGTGTTACCGTAAAGGTTCCATTGTTACAAATGTTTGCTGTGTAGTTCGGAATAACTAAACCAGGTACGACTTGAACAGTCAATGTGAATGGAGGGCCTACACAGCCATTAACTGATGGGGTTACAGTGTAAACTACATTCTGAGTTGTATTTGTTGAGTTTGTTAGCGTTCCGGATATTGAACTGCCAGATCCATTCACATCACCACCCACATTCGGATTATTAACAACAGTCCAAGTATATGTTGTACCATTGGGAACTATAGTCGTTGGAGGGTTATTAACTGGAGAATAATTAAAAGTATTCCCATTACAAATAGTTATTGTATTAGAGGGAATCACAGGAAATTGAATGACATTAATTGTTTCTGTAATAGAATCTACTCCGCAACCATTAGCAACAACTAATTCTATATCATAACTTCCTGGGGAGGTAAATTGTAAATTAAGATTATAAGAACCTGAGGTCCAAAAAGGCCAAAAAGGATTGGTACCATTACCAAGTGATCCGCCCACTATATTATATCCACTCGTTTGCGTTATATTCCAATAAAAATTATTGGTTGTATCACAACCAAGATTACTCACATTTCCGCCAGGATTGGAATTGTTAAGTAAATTAACCACACTATTCAAACAAACTGTGTTACTTGGCGCAACAGTAATATCTGCATTAACAGCTTCACTTACATAAATAGGTCCTATTGAAGAAAAGGTATTACCACATGCATTGGTCGCAATTATGGAAGAAGCATAAGAATTTGGATATGTAATTGTTGTTCCCCCTTGCCCAGAAATCACAGAATTAGTGCCGCAGCTAGAATTAACGAAAGTATGTGTGATAAGAGAATTAAATGGGGCTATTAGCGTGTCTGCTGGGCTATTATCATTAAATATGACAACGTAAGTAGTATTTGGGATATTGTTCGTCAATAGATTAAATTCATAATCATTTGGAATACAAGCGGAATTACCGTTCCCTGAAAGTTGGATAGTCGGAGCCAAACCTAAAAAAACACCATAAGTTCTCGTTATTACACAACCTCCAGGTAGGGTATAAGTGATACTCATGGTGTATTCATTTTGTATACTCCCATTAAAAGTATGCGAAACTGCGGTGGAACCGTTATTTAAGTTTGTATTTGCCGTTCCATCGCCCCAATTTATTGAAACTATTGTTCCAGTTGGATAACTAGGAAGTGTAAAATTAAATGGTATCCCATTATTGCTCGAATATGGAATTAATGTTCCACAATACTTGAAATAAACTAAATTTTCAAAAGTTGAGGAAGAATATCCGAATACTGAGGTACTAGGTGATGCAAGTGTGGGAGCACTAGGATTGAAATTATTATTTATTACCTGAACATTAACGCTGGCAGTACTATTGTTTTCCAAAGTTAATGAAGCAGTATAATTTCCATCATTATTATAGTTTATGGAATGTGGACCACTTCCATTTGGAGAATTCGGACTTCCTCCCTGAAAATTCCAATCATAATCCGTATTGGAATTTGTTCCGGTTGACGTGCTGTTAAAAATTATTGATTCACCTTCACATATTGTTATTACCCCATTAACAGCCGCAGGTATTGTATTAAACGAAGCATTTTGAGCATGAAAATTATTTCCTAAAAAGAAAGTGAGTATCAAAAAAACTAAAGCAAATGATTTAAACTTTAATTTTTGATCTGGCATAAATTGAGTTAAAGTAGACTCATCTCTTTTGCATCGCTCGATACACATTTAATTCTTTTTTATTCTGTGCTTAGTTTATTATTGTCTAATACTTGATTTTCCGGAGTAATTAATAGAAAAACAGTTCTTCGGTTCAATTGATGTTGCTCCTCTGTACAGTCCGATACAATATCGTCTTCGCATGGACAGTTTTCCAAAAGTTGATACTCACCATATCCTTTAGCAGTAATTTTATCCTTAGATATACCTTGGCTTAAAATGTATTTTACACAGCTTTTCGATCTGTTTTCTGATAATTTCTCGTTGTATTTATATGTTCCTCGACAATCTGTATGCGATTGCAATTCTACTTTATATTTAGGGTGCGATTTCATATAACTCACCAACTTATTCAACTCTACTTTACTTTCTGGACGTAAGTTGTATTTATCAAAGTCATAAAGTATATTCTTAATTTGAATGTATTGTGAATCAGGTAATTGCTTCATTTTTATTGTGTAAAAAACAGTGTCAACACATTCTGAAAAATTGTTTTTAGGGATGGTAAATCTGACATCTTCATAGTTAACAACTTCCAAAGAAACCGAGTCGAGTGCTGTGGCCCCTTCATTTAAGAATGAAAATGAACTTCCTGCAGAGACATATTGATTTTTTACATTTCCATCTTGCTGATAGGTATACATTACAATATTATCAATACGTTCTCCCAATTCTGATTCAAATTTTAATGTCGTTATGTGCTTCGTATAATTTGACGTTAACGTATAAGAAAGGTTGCCATTATTTACTGATTCGAAAACAACAGAATCAGAGGTCATAAAGTTGTCCCCTACAAATAAAAGTTTGTAAGATCTTCCTTTATCAAGTTGTGAGATTGAAAGGTCTCCTTTTTCATTCGTTTGTAAAGTGATTACCTTATTCGTCTTCAAATCAGTAAGTTCAATGTTCTTGTTGATTAATGGTTCTTTTAAACAAGAGGCTAATGATACATTTACTGTGCATTTAAATGGTTCCTTATAAATCGTGTAAATTTTATCAAACCAATCTTCACGATTAGATGAAATAAAACCATGACCTGTTTCCTCATTAAGGTAAAATCCAAAATCGTCAGCATTCGTATTGATTGGATTTCCTATATGTTCTGGTTTTTCTGAGTAAAAATCGGTAATGAAAATATCTAAACCTCCAATTCCAGGCCATCCATTAGATGAAAAATAAAGGATACCTTTTTCCGAAACAAAAGGAAACATTTCATCCTTATCTGTATTAACTTGTCGACCTAAATTCACAGGATCGAGCCATCTTCCATATTCTAGTTTGGTTTTAACAATGTCAGTACCTCCACCAGAATATAAGGGGTTATCTGTTACAAAAAGAATCCATCCGTTAGTATCCATAACAGCATGACCGCTAGAATAATCAGTACCATTAAATGGAAAAGGAATTTCCTCCCATGTATCTTCGTTTTTGGAAAAGACCCTTAATTCAAGGCGTGCATATTTAATACCTCCAACTGTATCCCATAATGGCTGATTTCTGGTTACAAATGCCAATTTGCCATCTGTACTGAATGAAATTGGACCATCATGGGCTGATGCTTGATCAATCTCTCTCCACTGATTGTGATAAATTAATCGCGACCAGAACTTCTTTTGCCAAATTTTGTACTTATCTTTTTCTAAAGTATCCAAATAACATATACTAAGGAACTCTTGTCCTGTCCTTTTGTATTCACTGTTAATTAGGCCTGCATCGTCATTTGTTGAAGCGTATAAAACAACATTTTTATATGGAATAGCACAGAATTGTTCCCCTTTAGATCTTGTTTTAAAATCCCCGATAATGTAATCGCTTTGAGATTTTTGGATTTTCATTATTTCTTCAAGATTTTTTGCCCAAGTCATAATCTCTGAGTTACCTTTAAAACGTTGACTAGCTAGTTCAATGATTCCCTTCAACTCTTTATGTCGGTTGTTTAGACAAAGCAATTCAAAATATAAAATATAGTCGTCCACAACATCTGAATTACGTGCCACTAAAACACTATCCCATTTCAATGACTCCTTGTATTTTTCCATATCAAACGCCATATTCGCAGCTATACGAACAGGTAATAAATCCGGATTTTTACTTTTCATAGCTTCATTAGCCAATTCACACCAAATTGGATAAGCGCCTTGACAATCAAGCCTATTTGTTAAAGATTGTGCGTATGCTGTTTTGTATGTTTGAGCGAAGCTTTGAGAGCCGAACAAAACAATTGCTAATATTAAAAAGTGCTTCATATTTAAAAATATCTAGGACTTAAGTATGCGTTTTTTCTAGTTTTGAAATCCATGGAAATAACCAATTCATGGCTTCCCCATTGGCTTATAAGTTTTCCATTTATAGGAAAATCGTAAGCATATCCGATTGTGCAAAAACCTTTAAGTAAATAGGAGGCATTAAATCCGATAGCATCATTGAATCTATAAAGTAATCCTACCCAAAATTGATCGTAAAACTGTGCTGAAAGATTTAGATCTAGAACAGCTGGTGCATTTGCAGTTGATTTAAATAGCACTGATGGCTTAATATCAACAACTGAATTATATTCAAACACATAGCCCGCCATAAGATTAAAATGTCTCTGATAAAATGAATTATCTGTTGGGCTTCCAAACGATCTTTTTAACAATCTTGGAATGGAGGCTCCAGCATAAAATTTTCTATTATACAGGTAGAGACCAAGCCCAAAGTTTGAATTCACAACTGAATTTGATTGTTGGTAATTTAAGTCACCTAAATCTGTCACATTTAATCCAGAGAAATTAAATTGAGCTTGTTGAATTCCTGCGGAGGCTCCAAAAGACAATTTTAAATCTTTTTTGTTGAGTTGCATATGATAAGCAAAATGTGCCATTGCATCAAATCCAGAACGTGCACCAATTTGATCATAATTGATGGTGGCACCTACTGCAATTCTTTTTCTAAGAACAGGAGCATGAACGGATAAGAATTGTGTTTTGGGTGCACCATCCCAACCTATCCACTGTGCTCGAGTTACAGCAGTAACAGTAATTGCATCCCGACTTCCTGCGTATGCAGAATTAAACTGAAGTGGGTTGAAAAAATACATGGAAGCTTGCGCATCTTGCTGGGCGTAAGAGCTCAACATAGTGCATGTACAAAATAATAATAAGACTAACTTTTTCATGGCTATCATGGTTGTATCTCAATAAATCCGGTATAAGGATCCTGTGATTTCTTTTTGGTGTCAATAACATAAAAATAGGTTGCTGCAGGCAATGATTCTGCTTTGGTTCCTTTGTAATGACCATTCCAGTCATTATTATAAGGTTCAGCTTCATACACTACATTTCCCCATCTGTTGTATACCGTAACTTTGTTGTCCGGATAAAATTCTAAATTCTGAATAATCCACGTTTCATTCAAGGCATCATCGTTCGGTGACAAGAATTGGGGAACAATTATTTCAATTAATGGAGTACAACCTATCGCCACTAAAGCACTAGAGGTACAGCCGTTAGCATCCATTACATAAACATTATATGAACCTGCATCAATATCAGAAAGTGTCGACCCTTGAACGTCTCCTTCCCACCCATATTCAAATCCACCGTTCCCACCGGTAGCTAGAACAGTTAAGCTACCATTTGCTTCCTCACATTCTGATCCTACAGAATCAATAACAGCGATAACAATTGGTTCGCCTTGATCAACAAATACAGTGGTGTCATCTTGGCAGTTGTCATCGTTTATTACTGTTACACTATAATTCCCTGAAGTTAATCCATTCACATTACCAGAATTAGATAGTGATGGAGTCCAATTGTAAGTGAGGTTAGCTCCTTGGTTATCAGTTTGGATATTTATTCCTCCATTAGAACCATTGAAGCAATCAACATCGTTAACTAAAGCAGCGGTAATATTGATTGCAGTTGGCGGTTCCATAATTACATTTTCTGTATTTGAACATCCTGTTTGATTGTCGGTCATCGTAATACTGTATGTTCCCGGAACATTGACTGATGGGGAACTTGTATTTCCTCCAGAAAGTATTCCTGGACCAACCCAAGAAATCACACAATTGTTAGGTGTAACAACACCATTAATGGTGGCTGGATTTAAATCGCAATCAATCCCTGATTCAGGATTTAATGTATAATCGAATTCAGGTTTTGGAATCACAGTTACAGTAAACTGATCTTGAACTGCCGGGCAGTCATTCAATTGTGCACTTACTGTAATATTTCCACTTATACTTGAATTGTTAGTATTCGTTGCCGTCCATGATGGAAGGTTTCCGTTTCCAGATCCTGCTAAACCTATGGAGGTATTGCTATTGGTCCATGTAAAAGTAGCTCCCGGAGGAGTTGAAATATAATCTGTAGGATCAATAACTTCACCTGGACAAACTGTAAAATCTACATTGCTATTGATTGTAAGTGCTGGTTGAACAATAACTGTAGCTGTAACATCAGGACCAGGACATTGCGCGTTTCCAACGGCAATGACGTAATTCATGGTATCCATTGTATTACCGTTATTGGTTAGCGTTTGGTTAACATTGTTTCCTGAACCGTTCGATTCTCCTACAATTGTTGATGGTCCGCTTGTGGTCCATGAAAACGTTGCACTACTTATATTACTGCTGATATCAATATCAGTAGCTTCACCAGAACAGATGAGGGTCTCTAATGGATCAACCTCAATTATAGCTTCAGGATTTACGGTAATTGTAAAGATGGTTGGTGGAACCGAGGTACATCCTACAGTCGCACTTACTTCGATTTGCCCAACTTGATCCGTGGTATTTGATGGAATTATAGGTCCAAAAGTAGTAGGACTAACCCCAGATCCTTCAGATGGAGATATTGCAGACACATTATTCAAATTTGTAATTTCCCAAGTTATTGTGTAACCTGGAACAGTTGAAGTTAAATTGACAACAGTAGTGGGTTGACCACTACAAATGGTTTGTGTAACGGGGTCAGCAATAACTGTACCTGTCGGATTAATAGTAAGTTCTTGCATAATAGAATCCATACCACAAGAATTACCAACGTAAAGCCAGAATTGATAAGTTCCAGGAGTATTGAAAGTTATGTCTAGTTCTTCTGAACCATCTGTCCATTGATCGAAATCATAACTAGCACCAATAAAACCATTGTTCGAACCTAAATTACCTCCAGCCACTGTAAATCCAGATGATTGAACAGGCACCCAATACAAACCATAAACGCTATCACATCCTGTTCCACCGACATTTTCTCCTGAAATTGTTGTGTTTTCAAAAGTCACTGTTTCACCTTCACAAATTGGAGAGCTTGGTGAATAATTAAAATTAGCTGTTGGACCCTCAGAAACAGTAATAGGGCCAAGTGTCAAAACTGTTGGAAGTCCGTTAGTTGAGCAATAGTTTTGTGCAACAACGGAAACAGAAAATGCATTTTCAATAGGAGGAATACCTGGTGCATAAAGATAATCAACACCACATGAAGTAGTTGTAAATAAATGTGTGATTGTGGTATCATTGGCAGTATTGAAGAATTGTGCAGGTGTTCCGTCAGAAAATGCCACGGCATAATCTATGGGTACATTGTTAGAAGATATATCTACAGAGAAAGGTGATGGTAAACAAAAATTTTGACCTGAACCAGCAATAGAAATAATAGGTGCTTCTCCGTTAAAAACAATGTATTGTCTTGTTTCTGAACATCCGTTTGATGTTACAGTATGGGTTACCGTAAATTGTCCAACAGGAAATATATGCGAAATTTGATTTCCTGTCATTGCCGCTTGAGTCGATGAAGTTCCATCTCCCCAATTAAAAGTTTGCGATACACCAGAACCGTAATTAGACTGGAAATCGAATTGTTCTGGAGTCTGTGAACCACATTTTTTGAAAAGTAACTGACCATTCAGCGTTGTGCTACTGAACCCTGATCCGTTTGATAGTAGGCTTAAGTTGGGTAATGCAATAACTGTTACGTTAACAGTAGTACTCGCATTACTCAGTCCTGTATTATTGTTATTAACAACGGTCAACGTAACATTGCTTGTAAATGACGCTGCTCCAGTATAGGTAACGTTGTGCGGACCTATTCCCGATGCAGTTGCAGGATTGGCACCATTCCCAAAATTCCATGTGTAGGTAGTAGTTGGAAGTGTTTGTGTAGATGTACTCGTAAATGTTACACTTTGTCCTTCACATATAGAGACAATTCCTCCAGATGCTGCTGGAATTGTTGTGAAACTCGCTGTAGGTGTTTGTTGACCATATGCGTTAGTAAGTACTAAGCACAAGCATATTGTTTTCAGAAAGAATATCAGGTTGAACTTCATTTCAGTGAGTGATTTAATAATTAATCTGGTGCAAAATAAACTAATATTATTCAAACTATTCAATGTTTTTAATTTTAATTTAGATGTTTACTATTGGCCTAGAGAAAGATTTAGGGGTAAAACAACATATTCAATATCTTCAACTTTACCTATCCTTTTAGGATTCCAAATCGGCATTTTTTTAATCATTTGTATTGCAGACTTTTCACATTCGGGACAAGATGGTTCCATATTTTTTAAAATTTGAACATTGAAAATGACCCCATCGTAGCGTATTCCAAATGAGATATAGATTTTACCTTGCAAATTCATCTCTCGAGCAATTTCAGGATATTCATAATTTTGTGCTATCCATTCGAACATGTCTGCCATTCCGCCCGGAAAACTCGCTTCCTCAGAAGTTATTATTGGGTATGGATTTTCAATTTCTTTACCGGATTCATCCCAATATCTCTCAATAAGAGTATCACTATTAATTATTGGAGGAATTCGTTCGTAAAACATTTGACCGTTGTCGTGCCACATTTTTACATGCCAATTATCCAGTTGATATTTTATTTGACCGTTTTCATACCAACCATGAATTTTTCCTGAAATGGTATCTGCATCAAAATTGGCACTCCACTTTAATAAACCGTTATCATACCATTCTTTACAATCGCCATATAGCATCCCATTGGAATAAAAATCTTCTTTAATAAGTTGTCCGGATTCATTCCATTTATTAAAAGTTCCATTTTTCTGAAAGTTCTCATAATTCTCTTCTGTTTTCAATTGCCCATTTGGATACCACTCTCTATTCCATCCATCCTTATCACCATAGTTGAAATTGAATTCTTGAATTAATTGTCCTTTTTCATCCCATAAAATGTTTTTGCCATGTAAATCTCCATTGACATAATAACATTCTTTTATTAGTTGTCCTTTTTCGTTCCAAGTCAAATACTTTCCGTCCAATAAACCATTATAATAAATGCACTCACAAAAAACCTGACCGTTTTCATACCATGATTTATAATTACCGGTGAGTTTGCCTTTATAATATGTCGATTGTGTTCGTTGTTGCCCATTTTCATAGGTGTCAACAACAATTCCTGTTATTGGTTTTCTTGTTGATTTTCGAACGAGCGTTCCCCAATTATCCTTTGTATCGGATGCTTGGTATGTCTTTTGGCTCAAACCTACATTACAGACCAACAAGTAAATAATTATACAGTAGGCTATTTTCATTTGAAAGAATTTATCAATT
>CANHJY010000053.1 GCA_947461185.1 Flavobacteriales bacterium | reverse complement strand
AATTCTTTGTGTGGGCATATTGGGAAAATTTAAACCTACACCTATATTTCCGGTTCCAGAAAACACTACATTCTTGCCTGAAAGCGCAATTTCTCTGTTGTTTTGCAATGGGACCGTCTGAAAGAAATTATACACTTCTCCAAATTGAACAGCATTATTATTCAACGTACAACCATTATTTGCCGAAATTACAGGTGTTTGAGATGGTAAATTCCCCCATGTTCCGTTGCCTAGCAATACCTCATTACTGTTTCCACTGAATTCGATTTTTTTGATGGTTAAGTCATTGGGATTTCCATTATCTACACCGACAATTAATGCATCAGGGTTACCTGTTGATACATTTCGAATACGTAAATCACCATTTACATCTAATGTTGCTGTTGGATTTGTAGTGGCATTAATTCCAACTTTTCCATTTTGAGGAAGAATTTGTAAATTACCTTGTGCGTTTGTTTTGAAATCAGTAAATACGCCGTTAAACTCATTGCCATTAGTTAGTCGAAACTGCCAGTCTGAATCAACAACCTCTAATCTTCTTCCAGCATTTGAATTGGTTGCATTTTGTTGCTCCCCAATTCTGAAGAAATTATTTGTTCCAATTGAAGCGGTTACAATGCCATTTCGGGCGAATTTGATTTTTCCAATGGATGGATTTAAAGCTTCAAAATATAAGCCTTCCCAATTACCATAGGATTCAAGTCGCGAAGCTTGACCACTTATTTGGCCGTTACCACCAAAAACAATATGTGTTTCATTTTGTCCATTAGTCCCCGTAGTAAACAAATCTAGATTGCCCCCCACATTATTGGGAAAGGGATTGAAAATTCTCAGACCATTTCCAAAATTCCCACCTGTTAAGGAAGATAGGTAATTTCCTTTGGTGAATGACGCTAGTTTTTGAGAATTCGTGTAAATGAATATTTCAGAATCGAAAAAGGTTCCAAGAATATTATTGTTCGCAGCCGGACCTGTATTCGTGTTGCCCCCTCGATACCAAGCTGAACTGGCTTGAATATAAAACGGAGCGCTTGAATTTAATGGACTGCCTAATGGTGTTCCTTGCTGCGCATGGAAATGCCATACTGATAAAATCATCAGCGATGATAAGTAAATTTTATTCATAAGGTTAGTTAGGTTTTACCTTACCAGCTGTACAAAACCTGTCAAGTTATTTATGCCTGAAATCGCCTTATAAAAGTAGGTGCCTTCAGCCGCCTCTTCCCCATTTGAAAGATATCCATTCCATTTAGCATTAGGCTCAACAATATGATTGATTTTGTTCCCCCAACGATCTAAAATGATAAGTTCTGTTATAAAAACCCCGAACTCAAAATTATCATTTACATGGTCTCCATTTGGCGTGAAAACATTTGGAATATTTAAAGAAACCTCTTCAAGACGTGCATTGTCAATATAAAAATAGCACCAATGAAAATATTCGTTAGGATCAAGAATAGGAATAGTATCTTTCATGGTCATGCTATCTTCAAAATAACCAATGGTGAGGTATTCTTCTGTGCCATCTGCCAAAAAAGTGCCTTCGATCAAGGTCCAACCTAAACTGTCCAACAGGTAACCATTTGAATTCACAATTTGTGGTACTGCGTTAATACGGTCATCGTTGTCTTCATAAAACGATTCGTTACTAAAAACAGCACCAAGTTTTTGAATGGTATAGGATGAATAGGCTAATGATGCATTAAACGAAAACTTGTATGCTTTGCCTTTTTGCAGGTGTTGTGCCAATTTTGTTTGTACATATTCACGGTACTCGAATAGATTATAACCAAAGCTAAACCAGCCATAAAGCCCAACATAACCGTTACCGCTCAATGGTTCTTGCGACCCAAAAAGATTATGGGGAACACCAACTGTTGGAACAGTTTGTTGCGGATTTAAAGGGGAACAAACATTAAAGTAATCTGAAGTTCCTTGCCTTCTGGGTGCTGTCCATCCCGTGCAGTATTCTATTTGCATTAATGTAGGAATGGAGGTGTTGTCCGGACACGTAGAATATATTTCAAAGTCACCATTGTATACGAGATTTTGAGAAAATCCAATGGGAGAAAATAAAATAACGAGTTGGGTATAGAAAAAGGTTTTGTACAAAGGATAAGTATAATTTAAAATTAGGTAAGTTGTTGTATCCTTAAGCCGATACAAGGCTCTAATTCAAAAGGGTTTTTCCATAGGCGATAATTTAAATTCAAATACAATTTATGACTATTGATTGGTTTTAAAAAGTCGTTTCGTTGAAAAAATAAAAGTCGTTGACTTAATAGTGTCAGCGTTTTTAGCGCATGATATTGTATTAGAAATAGAGGCGTTTCTTTCGAAATGAATTTTAATGTGCTTCGTTTGTTGGGTGCATTAAACCCATTTTAATTTTATTTATTCAATCGCTTTTCAAGCAGCTCGTTGTATTTTTCTAGGAGTAGGAGATATTTGCTCTTCCAGTAGTCTACAGAATTTTCATCAGGTGGGAAGTAGCGGTTTTCCACATCGCTCGAAACTTGTCGGTAGCGTTTAAGCTCTTCAATTTCTTTAGAAAAATCATGATGGATTACATGGCCAATTTCGAGAATGTGATCGATAGAAAGGTGTGGGTTTTCGAAAGCATTATATATCCAGCGGCGGCTTTTTCCGAGTTGTTTGGTAAGGCGGGTTAGCGAATACCCACTTTGTCTTACAATACGCTCAACGATTTCACCTTTGTGTTGCATAGAACACAAAATTCTGTATAGCAACGAGAAATTAAGTTTACACTTATTGCGTTTAATTGTGCATTAATTTTATATTTGTGTGTATTTTTTGCGTGATTATAAATTTAAAATATGAAAACTATCACTTTAACAGAAGGGACTGAGGTCGAAATTAAACTTATAGAAGAATTAGATTCTAAGAATGCCAGAATTGGAGATCCAGTAAGATTAAGAGTTAATGAAGACATATATTGTGAGAATGTTCTAATTATTAGAGAGGGTACAAAAGTAAAGGCTAGTGTAACTGTTGCTGAAAAAAAGGGGATGTTAGGCAAACCTGGAAAAGTTGATTTTTCTTTAAATTCTGTTACGTCAATTGAAGGGCGAGAAATTCCTTTAAGAGCTGTAAAAAATAACGAAGGGAAGAACAGACAAGTAGGAGTTGTAGCAGGAACGCTTTTACTTTCACCATTATTTTTATTGATGAAAGGAAAGGATGTTAAAATTGAAGCAGGTAAAATTTTTACAGCTTTTATAGATGATGAAATTACCATAGAAATTAAAGACTAGTACAAACAATCAAAATTTCCTATTAAGACCATGAATAAAAGTATGGAGTTAATTGAAAAATATAAAATCGCTGAACAGGATTTATATATTCTCGGAATAATTGAATCACAAAAATCAAAAGCTGGATTTTTCGAAAAAGAAAAATTAAAATCAAAAGCATTAGGCATTCTTAAACCCTATAATGTAGGTTTTTTAGATCTTCCCAAGGTGTTAGCTGAGATAAAAGACCAAAATTATGATAACGATGAGAAACTTATTGAAAAATATGGAATCATCGATATTAAAAGTAAATCTTCAAGCTTAGGTTTAAAATATACACTTCCAATAATCGTTGGGGTTTTAATCTTTGTCTATTTTATAAGTAATTTATTCAAAGAAGGTGTAGATCCCTGCAAGTGCTCTGAAGTAGGTGCGAATGCAGAAATAATTGGATATGATAATTTATCGGATGAATCGAAGAAAATATTTAATGATTGTGAGAGTAAATATTCTACCCCTGCCGATGCATATGAAGATTGTGTAAACAAATCGATTAAATAGAATTGATGATTTTTTTGATAACAATGGCCTAACTCAAGCTCAAATAGCCTACGTAACAAGATTTTGCGAAAATTTAGACGCCTACATTCTTACTGACTTGTCGGATACCAATTATTTTAGTAGTATTAAAAATTACATTCAAAAGCTAAAGCAGAAGTTTTAAAATGGTAAATTTCAATTCTCTAAAAATTTTTGAGCATTTCTTAAAAGGCTCGTAATTTGATAAATAATAACCTCCACATGCCGAACACCATAAAAATATCTCTTGCCGTACTTTTCTTTTTTTGTTTAGCAGACTTGCCTTATGGATATTTTCAATTTGTACGCCTAGCTGCAATGATTGGTTTTGGTGTTTTGGCGTTCCATGCTAATGAAGCTGGTAAACAAAATGAAATGATTTTGTATATAGGCCTAGCCATCCTTTTTCAGCCGATTTATAAAATTGCACTTGGAAGAGAATTATGGAACGTGGTTGATGTTATTGTTGGCCTTGGGCTCTTGTTTTCCATTTTCACAAAAGAAAAAAGAGAATAGGAGTTTAATGATCTGATTATTTTTGACACCACTATCCTTCATGCGTCAATTACAAATAACCAAACCCAATCTTCACAATAGATGTCCTTTTTGTCGTGAATTCCTCAGTAACAGGATGATAAGTCACATGTCAACATTTGGAGATCATATTTTAAGAAAAACAGCAACATGTATACCATGTGAATTGGATTTTATAGAAATTGACGGAAAATGGAAAACTTCTTTTCTTGAGTTCGATCAACTTGATTTTGAAATTGATGAGGAATTGGCACTTGAAATCTATATGTTTCATGAATATGATAACACCATTCTGATTCATCAATATGGTCTTTCTCGAGAAGAATTCAACAAAATGATCCTAGATGAATGGCAAGAATTCATAAGTTGTAAAAAACCTAATCATCAACTGTTCATTTGGAAACTAAACAGTCAACACGGCTTCGCACTAGTGCGCGATAAACTTGTTGTGAAGACGCTCAAAATGACCTTCTCCTTCATCTAAATTTTAGGAATCTTATTGGGTTTGATAAATAGCTTTCATCGTCAAACCCGATAAGCAACCCAATGGAAATTACTTGGAACATTTTTCAAGAATGGCTTTAGCCAAATCCATGTCTTTAGCACCTTTTTCGTTGAAATCGCTTGCGTTAGGGTATTTTTCCTTTGTCAATTTCAATGAACATTCGCAATCATAACCAGGAGCTTTTGCGCAACTATCCATAAACGCGTTTTCTTCACCCTTAGACCATCCACCGCAGCTAGCTAATAGCCCGATCGTTGCAACAAACATTATTGTTTTCATAGATTCAATTTTTAAACAAAGATAAATGGAATAAAGAAATGCCATTCATCCTCACGAAAACCGCATTCTCAAATACACTTTATACGCTTCACGAAACAGCACTTTTTCAGCAAGTTGCTGAAGAAAATCAGCTTGTGTGGTTAAGGCCAAAAAAGCGTTTTCTGGTAAATCTATCGTGTACAATAATTGAAGTAATCGAGCTTCTCCCTCCTGCATAATTTCAGCTAGCTTCTCCCCAATGGCATTTAAAATCTCTTCTTTTGTTAAAGCCTCTTGTGAAAATTGTTCGTCGAAAAATAAGCTGTAAATGCCAAAATCTTTAACTAACTGAAGTTGGGTTTTTAAAACAAATGCTGAATTGTTGAAATGAGCCTGAAGTTCGGAATAGGTGATGAGGTTGTTCATGAGTAACATGATAGTTGAAAGTAAAACATAAACTATCTCTATTCACTAAATATACGTATTTTCAGTGAACATATTCACCAAATATCTATATAATCGGTGAATAGAAGAAGCGTTTTTCGTTATGACTCGCTTGAAAGCGCATTTATTTTCAAATTTCTTGACCTGAGGAAAAACTATTTTCAACTTACAACAAAATTTAAAATAGCTTTGTAATGCTTACAAAATTCTCAATATAAAATGCTTTCAAAAAATATCGATAAAAAACTATTTCTTTTAGATGCCTATGCTTTAATTTACAGGGCTTATTTTGCATTTGCGAAAAATCCTAGAGTTAATTCTAAGGGTCAAAATACGTCAGCTGCCTTTGGATTTACCAATGTTTTGATAGACGTCATAAAAAATGAAAAACCAACACACCTCGCTGTCGTTTTTGATCCTCCTGGTGGCTCTACGCACCGCATTGAAAATTTTGAATCTTACAAAGCACACCGAGAAGAAATGCCAGAAGATATTCGTTCAATGATTCAACCCATAAAACGAATTGTAGAAGCGTTTAATGTGCCCATATTAGAACTGAATGGTTTTGAAGCAGACGATGTAATTGGTACCATGGCCAAAATCGCAGAACAAAAAGGTTATACAACTTACATGATGACTCCCGATAAAGATTATGGTCAGTTGGTTTCCGAAAATATTTTTATGTACAAGCCAGGAAGAGGTGGAAATCCTCCCGAAATCCTTGGCGTAAAAGAGGTTTGTGAGAAATTTGAAGTGGATCATCCGCTAAAGGTGATTGATATTTTGGGTTTATGGGGTGATGCCTCCGATAATATACCAGGTATTCCAGGAATTGGTGAAAAAACAGCAAAAACTTTGATTCAGAAATATGGATCGATGGAGAGTCTATTCGAACATGCACACGAATTGAAGGGCAAGCAACAAGAAAATGTGATCAATTTCGAAGAGCAGGGAAGAATGTCCAAAATGCTGGCTACAATTATCATTGATCTCGACGTTGAATTTGATGAAGAGGCTTTAATCATGTGCGATGTAGACGCAGAAAAAGTAAAAGATATTTTTACTGAATTGGAATTTAGAAGCGTTGCCAAAAGAATATTAGGTGAGGAAATTGCGATTGCACCAACAACAAGTAAAGCAAATGATTCAGGTCAATTGGATTTATTCGGCATGCAAAGTATGCTCGTTGAACAAACACCTCAAGAAACAAAAAATAACAAGACCATCGCGACAGAAAAGCCAAGCTATCATTTGGTCAACCTTCCTGAAGAACGCGCTGCTTTACTTCAAAAATTATTGGAGGCCAAAGAAGTTTGTTTCGATACAGAAACCACGAGCCTAGAGGCAAGGCATGCTGATATAGTAGGTTTGTCATTTGCTATAAAACATCGAGAAGGATTCTACGTGCCATTTCCAAAAGATTTTGAAAGTTCAAAAAGTATCCTTCACGAATTTCGACCTTTCTTCGAATCCAAAGAAGTCGAAAAAATCGCCCACAACATGAAGTACGATTTGAAAGTATTGGAGCGATATGGAATTGCAGTGAAAGGACCAATTTTTGACACCATGATTGCACATTATCTGATTAATCCGGAATCAAAACAATCGATGGATTTCTTGTCTGAATTTTACCTGAATTATAAACCGATTTCAATCGAATTATTGATAGGAAAAAAAGGAAAATCACAAGGTAACATGGGCGATTTGGCTCCAGAAGAAATTATGGATTATGCCTGTGAAGATGCCGATATCACCTTGCAACTCAAACATATTTTTGAACCAGAAATTCAGAAGGACCATTTAAAAAAGTTGTTTTACGAGGTGGAAATGCCTTTGATGGTGGTGTTGAAGGATATTGAGCGAGAAGGAATAGCCATTGATGCGGATGCTCTGAACAAATATTCATTGGAACTTGAAGCCCATCTCGCCGATTTGGAAAAAGGAATTGAAGCCGATGCAGGAATGAAATTCAATATCGATTCTCCAAAACAATTGGGGGATATTTTATTCGAAATTCTCAAATTGGATCCAAAAGCAAAGAAGACGAAAACAGGACAATATGCAACCTCAGAAGACATTTTGGTGAAGTTAAAGCATACGCATGCCATCATCCCAAAAATTCTCGATTATCGCCAGTTGCGCAAATTGAAAAACACGTATGTCGATCCTTTGCCAACCTTGAAAGATCCAATAGACGGGCGTATTCACACGAACTTCATGCAAACTGTAACCGCAACGGGTCGTTTGAGTTCGAATAATCCTAATTTGCAAAACATTCCGATCAAAACAGAAAAAGGTCGAGAAATCAGAAAGGCATTTATTGCTAAAGATGCACAGCATGTAATAATGGCCGCAGATTATTCTCAAATCGAATTGCGAATCATCGCTGCTTTGAGTCAAGACACGCACATGTTAGCGGCATTCAAAAATAATCATGACATTCATACTGCAACCGCGGCTCGTATTTTCAACGTTCCGATGGAAGAAGTAACCCGGGAACAACGCGGCGCGGCAAAAGCAGTTAATTTTGGAATTCTTTATGGCCAATCAGCTTTTGGTTTGTCACAAAGTTTAAACATTACCAGAACGGAAGCAAAAGGAATAATAGATAGTTATTACGCGCAATTTGCCGGCTTGAGGGGTTATATGGACAAGCTAGTTCGTGATGCACGCGAAACGGGTTTTGTGGAAACCATAATGAAAAGACGACGCTATTTACCAGATATCAATTCGGCAAACGCAGTAGTTCGAGGTTATGCAGAACGAAATGCGGTAAACGCACCTATTCAGGGTTCAGCTGCTGATATTATCAAAATGGCCATGATTCGGATTCACGATGAAATTGAGAAACAAAAAATGGAATCAAGAATGATCCTTCAGGTACATGACGAATTGGTTTTTGATGTTCCGCTCCATGAAATTGATGCTATGGGGGCCTTGGTTAAATCATGCATGGAAAGTGCAATTGAAATTGACGTGCCTCTAGATGTTCAGGTAGAAGTTGGAAAGAACTGGTTAGATGCTCATTAATTGATATTGAAATCGAGATGCCATCCTCGGTTTTTTAATACGTCAACAACTGTTACTAACTCGCGAGCATCTTTAAGTTTTTCGTAAACGTGAGGTATTTTCAATTTGTTTTCCATGCGTTCAACTTGCAATCCCAAAGGGAAATGAGAACTTTCCGAAATGGATTCCTGTGATTCCAATTGCATGAAAAATTTACGCAGCAATTCAACCGATTCATTGCTACTTAATTTAAAATCTGCACAACCCACGGATGCAAAAAAATCAATGCGCTTTCTTGCTCTAGTAAGTAAAACATTCAAGCGCTTATGGCCATTTTTCGCATTCAATGGACCAAAACGCAAATTAAATGTTCCATCAGCTGTTTTTCCATAGCCAAAGCTGATGATCAACCTATCGCACTCGTCACCTTGAACATTTTCCAAAGATTTGAAAAATACAGTCCCATGTTCTATGCGCTGCTCCAATAATTGCCTTTTTTCATCCGGGATGTGCTTATAAATTTCTTTCAGCTGCGTTTCAGAAAAAGCTACAATTCCCAAACTGTCATTACTGCTTAAATTTTTTGATATAAAATTGGCGATGGCTTTCGCCTCAAAAACATTTGTTCTTTCATCAAAAATGCCCTTTTCGCAATAGTGGAAATTGATAGGTGTTTTTTCTTGGTTGAAAGAAGGAAAAGCAAGTAACTCGTTACCATAAAAGTACCGATTCGAAAAATGAATCAATTGAGGATGTTCACTTCGGTAATGGTGTTTTAAAGTTGCGGTTTTCCAATAATACTGAGCCTGATGCAACAAATCAATAGGTTCCGAACTTACTGATTTAAAGAAACTACTTGGGCCCATCTGTTGAGCATCCCCTGCAACCAAAACCCTATCAGCTCTGAATACCGTACCTAGCGCATTGGCTAAAGGTATTTGACTGGCCTCATCGAAAATAGCAACATCGAATAAATTGCTTTCTAACGGAAAACACTGCGCAACCTGGGAGGGATTACTTAACCAAATTGGTTTTAACAATTTTATCCATTCCTGAGCATCTGACTGGTAAAGCAATCTTAAACTTGAAAAGCTTTTGGTTTTTGAAAATTCCTTTACCAAAATAGCTTTACCTTTTTTAAGGCGTTGTTTCATTAGCT
Source organism: Flavobacteriales bacterium (assembly GCA_947461185.1). Classification (GTDB taxonomy): domain Bacteria; phylum Bacteroidota; class Bacteroidia; order Flavobacteriales_D; family Crocinitomicaceae; genus M0103. The sequence continues at coordinate 23 of CANHJY010000053.1, read as the reverse complement.
TTTCCTCCGCAGACAGTTTACTT
>CANHJY010000052.1 GCA_947461185.1 Flavobacteriales bacterium | reverse complement strand
TTCCTGTCTTGAAATAACCCCAAAAGACAATCTTAGAATGCTTGCGGTTGTAACATGTAATCTTGGTGAGGCCTACTTTTTTATTGATGATATTGAAAAAAGTAAATTATTTCTAGGTAAAAGTGAGGATTATGTTAGAGAAATTGAATTTCAGGGTTTATTACCCACCATATGTTTATACAAAGCAAAAATAAAAATTAGCGAAGGTGATTATACCAGTGCAATTGCAATGCTCAAGGGTGAAACTGAGAAAATTGATATAGATAAATACCCTGATGACGCTGCACCTTTATTTAAGGAACTTGGTATTTGTTATGAAAAAATAGAAAATGCCACGGGAGCATTGTCGAATTATAAAATTTTTTATGCTCTCCAGGAAAGAATGAATTCCGAAAAATACGATTCGGAAATTAGACGCATCCAATTCAGTTACGAAATCAATAATTTACAAAATCAAAAAAATCAATTAGAAGCTTTAGTTTACGAAAGAACAGTTGAATTGGAAAGTGCTTTTACAGCATTGCAAACAAAGGATAAAACAAATGAGGCAATTTTGGAGAGTGCCACAGATGGTGTTGTATTAATCAATATTGAGGGAAAAATCCAAAAAGCAAATCGAATTTTCTGGGAAAAACTTTCAATACAAGAAAACGACGACCTAGATCAATTCATTTTCGAATACTTGGAATTTGAAGATGGAAGTGAATTCAAAAATTTTATTGCAAAGCTCTTCTCTGATTCAGACCAAGTCGTGAATAAAAATTTTCTATTGAGAACTAGAAACAAACTTTCTTCACCTCTATTTTTCAAAGCGAATTATAATTTAATACATCAACTTAATGAATATCTTGGATTGATTTTTTTAAATGATGTTACCTTTCAATTACAAATTGAGGATGAACGAAGGGAAGAATTGGAAGCTGAAAAAACAATCAATATTTTCGCACAATCCCTATTTAACGAAAATACAGTGGATGGCGTTCTTTGGAGTTTAACAAAGAATTGTATAGCTCATTTAGGGTTTTATGAATGCGTAGTTTATTTGGTTGATAATGATCAACAATTTCTCATTCAAAAGGCGGCTCATGGCCCCAAAAATCCTTCAGAACGTCAAATTTTTAATCCAATTAAAATAGAAATTGGGAAGGGTATTGTCGGAACGGTGGCATCTTCCGGAAGACATGAAAAAATTGGCAATACTTCTCTGGATTCAAGATATATCATTGATGATGAAGTAAGACTTTCTGAAATAGCAGTTCCGATATTTAGTCATAATCAGGTTATCGGCGTTATTGATTCAGAACACCCTGATATTAACTTTTTCACTGATCGGCATCTCAGAATACTTACTACAGTTTCTCAATTAGTTGCGAATAGAATAGACAAATTGAGCGAACAAGAAGCAAAAGAAAAACTACAAGTAGAACTGATACAATTGAATGCAAACCTTGAGAACGAAGTAAGAAATAAAACAAAGGAAAATACAGAATTGGCTCGACTTGTCTTCGAACAAGAACAAAAGGCAATTTTTGGGGAATTAACCAAAAGCGTAGCGCACGAATTAAACACGCCAATGGCAATTATAAAGTCTGGTGTTGAAGCTATAATAAACCAAATTGGTGAAGCATGTAACGGGTTTACTTCAACAGAATTGACGCGCAGTGACCTTGAATTTGTTCGTAAAACTGTTTTAATCGGTAAAATCCCAATTCATAGATTTGGTCTTGAAGAATCGAAGAAAATAAGAGAAATTGAAGATGTAATTCAGGATTATTTTAAAAATCCAGAAAACTACCCTGACTTATCACATTGGTTATTGAAAACACAATTAATAACAAGAGAAGAAATAGAAGAAGTTGCTCAATTAAATGCACCACTTCATGCTTTAAACCTTCTTTTTAACATTCAACAGATTAATGGTTTTTCCAATTCTTTGTCGCAATCTATTTCAACGGTTATTCAGGTAGTTAATGAAATTAAATCTATTCATCATTATGATGAATCTGAATTAAAACGCGAGTTTTCTCTGCATCATTTAATACAAAAGGTTCTTGATAAACATATCGATTTTGATTTTTATTGGGTCAATTTAATTGATACGAAGACTGTATTATTTGGAAAAGAATCAAAAATTGAACAGTTATTCAATTTACTCATCCATTTTATTTGTGCACATTGTAAAATAGCAGCTGAATCCAAAATCAATATACAATCTACAATTCATGAAAACACAACACATATCACCTTACATTTTCCTTACCATATGCTCGATAATGTGCTTTTGAATGACATCATTTATTCATCCGAACATACTGCCAATTCAACAGAAAAGTTAAAACTGAATTTAATTCTAACGATCCTCCAAGAGCATAATGCTTCATTAAAATTGAATGCTGAGAATAATCTGCTTTACTGTACTTTATTTTTCCAAAACAAATAAGTCTAAACTTATACAGCTGTTATTAAGCTTGAGTATCTATCTTTGTCTGATTCAAATTGACATTAATGGAAGATAAAACAACCGGCATTGAAAAACTTGGCGAATTCGGATTAATCCAACATCTCACCAAGGACTTTCAGTATTCGAATCCGACCACATTAAAAGGTATTGGTGATGATGCCGCAGTTATAGACAAAAGTGAAAATGAAGCTTTATTGGTATCCACTGATACCTTAATTGAAGGTATTCATTTCAGTTTGATGTATACGCCCTTAAAGCATTTAGGATATAAGGCTGTGGCAGTTAATGTTTCTGATATCTGCGCAATGAATGGTAAAGCAACACAAATAACAGTTTCTTTAGCAGTTTCGAGTAAATTTCCTGTTGAAGCATTAGAGGAATTGTATGAGGGCATTAAAGCTGCTTGTGATACTTATCAAGTTGATTTAATTGGAGGGGATACTACGAGCTCTATTTCTGGTCTCGTATTAACGATTACGGTAATTGGACATGCCCAAAAGGATGAAATTACCTATAGAAATGGTGCGAAAGAATATGACTTATTGGTAGTAACAGGTGATTTAGGTGGTGCATACATGGGGCTTCAAGTTTTAGAGCGTGAAAAAGAAGTTTTTAAGTCAAATCCAAGCATTCAGCCAGATCTCGACGGGCATGACTATATCATTCAAAGGCAATTGAAACCTGAAGCGCGTGCTGATGTAAATAAAATATTGAAAGATTTAGAAGTTCAGCCAACTGCAATGATTGATATTTCAGATGGTTTGGCTTCAGAGATTATCCATTTATGCACACAAAGTAAAGTAGGTTGTCATATTTATGATGAAAAGATCCCTATTGATGCAAAAACTTCCCTAACAGCTCTCGATTTCAATTTAGATCCAAGTACCTGTGCATTGAATGGCGGAGAGGACTATGAACTACTCTTTACCATTAATCAAAGTGATTTTGATAAAATAAACACGAACCCCAATTTTACAATAATCGGTCATATTACGCATGAAAAAGATGGGATTTACTATATTGACAAGCAAGGGTCTGCTTTGGAATTAAAAGCGCAAGGCTGGAGACACTTCTAAATTCAAAAAATATTATTGTTCCTATTCAATTTCAATAAATTTTTTAATTGATGCTATTAGTAATGCGGGTTCCTCAAAATGACTCATATGTCCTGAATTTGATAATTCAATGCAGTTCAATTGAAATTTGATTGTATCATATTGAAGTATCTCAACATTTAAAATTGGATCGTATTTTCCGTTAATTATTAACACATCAGCCTTATTTTCTATAATTACGTCCAAATTTGCCGGTCGTTTACTCATTGCAATTGATGCATATGCTATAGCATCAGGAGAAATTTGTAAAGCTTCATTTATCAAATCTTTAACGACTTGATCTTCATTTGTCAATTTATAGAAAAGTCGAGGAATAGAATTCATAATAATTAAGTCTTTAGCTTGATAAATCAATTCTGCCAATCTTAAACGGTCCCGCCTTTTTTCATCCGTATCCGCCAGATATGTAGAATTCATTAAAATCAATTTTTTACATGAAGAAAATCGCTTTTTAATAGCTAATCCAAGGTAGCCACCCATAGAGTGACCAATAAGATGAAACTTGTCGATTTTCAAGCTTGAAAGGACTTCCATAACCTCATCTGCCATGAGATCAATCGATGGTTCTCCTTGGGGAAGGCGTTTCATAGACTGACCGTGCCCCGGTAAATCTATAAGTAAAATACTATGGTTCCAATCTTCAACTTCAAGCTGTCTCCACATATTTGAAGACTCAAGAAAACCATGAAGAAACACTAAGGGTATGGTATCTTTTACCTCACGAAAAGCGTAGGCTAAACTCAACAGACTAGGAATTCATGATAGATTCAATTTCATCAATTTCAATCGGAATATTAGCCATCAAGTTAAAAGGTTGACCCTTTTCTTGAACAACCAAATCATCCTCAATTCGAATTCCTAAACCTTCCTCAGGAATGTAAATACCAGGTTCACAAGTGAAAACCATTCCTGCTTGAATAGGTTCGTTCCATAAACCTACGTCATGCGTATCCAACCCAAGAAAATGCGATGTTCCATGCATGAAATATTTCTTATATGCCGGCCAATCTGCTCTTTGGTTTTTGATATCATTTTGATCGATTAGTTTCAAATTTAAAAGTTCTCTTTCCATCAATTTACCAACCTCCTTGTGATATTCGGACATTATTGTTCCTGGAACCAACATGCTTTGCGCTGCGTTTTTTACGTTCAAAACAGCATTGTAAACTTGTTTTTGTCGATCAGTAAATCTCCCATTAACGGGGATACATCTTGTTAAATCAGAAGCATAATTAGCATATTCCGCACCCACATCTAAAAGAACTAAATCACCTGGATTACATTGTCTATTATTTTCAATGTAATGCAGAACACATGCATTTTTACCTGATGCGATAATAGGCGTGTAAGCAAACCCTTTCGATTTATTTCGAATAAATTCATGAATAAACTCTGCCTCGATTTCATATTCCCAAACTCCAGGTTTTAGAAAATTAAGCACTCTTCTAAATCCTGCTTCAGTTATTTTACAGGCAGTTTGCAATAAGTCTAGTTCCACTTTTTTCTTTACTGATCGCAGCCTATGCATGATTGGTGCACTTTTTTTACAAATGTGAGCTGGGTATTGCGATTTAATTCTTTTTATGAATCTATCTTCTCTCGTTTCAACTTCAGTATTGGCACGCAAATGCTCGTTCGTATTGAAATAAACGACTTCAGCCTCCGCCATAAGTTGTTTAAATATCGTATCGAATTGATTCAACCAATATACGGTCTTTATCCCTGTCGATTCTAAGGCTTGCTCCTTTGTCAACTTCTCACCCTCCCAAATCGCAATCAGTTCACTTGTTTCCTTTAGAAATAGAATTTCTCTATGATTTTCATTCGTACATCCTGGAAAAATTACAAGAATACTCTCCTCTTGATCGACTCCACTCAAGTAAAAAATATCCCTATGTTGCTGAAAAGGAATTGTACTATCAGCACTAATTGGGTAAATATCATTGGAATTAAACACTGCCAATCCGTTTTTATCTATATGCTCAGAAAACGCTTTCCTATTCTCGATAAATAAATTCCTGTCAATGGGATTATACTTCATAACTTTTATTTGTAGTTGTGAAAATAAGAAAAATAAACTTTTTGAATAAAAAATAATACATCGTAAATTGTTTACGGACATCTACCTTGATATTTGTTTTCTAAATTGACAGATATGGAAACAAATTTTGAAGTAAGCGAATTAATGATTTTGAATAGCGGAAATGAAATCGTCATTTATGGAACAAAATTTCAAGACCATTTATCATTTCCAACGAGTTGTTATATTGATAATACGCAATTAAATAAAGTAGTGAATTATTTACAAAGTGTTCATGATAACTTGGAGATATCAACCATATTTGACAAAAGTATAGATGAAAATGGCGCTTCCATTTTATTTCTTGATGTCAAGAAACTCAGATTTAAGAATATACCAAGCTCATTACTTTTTGAAGATCTCAAACATTTTGCTATTCGAGCCTAAAAATGTTTGTGTTGCTGAGCCAACCTTTGAATAGTTTTTTTCGTATATTCGTTCGAAATTTGTTATTTCTTAAGCCAAAGTTTAGACTATATGAAACGAATTAACGCCATTTTACCAATTTTAGGGTTAACAGTGCTCTTACTGAATTCTTGTATTGAACATGAAGTTATACCACCGCCAATACCCCAAGTTGAGCTTGATTGTTATTTCGATGGACTTGTCAATAATGTTCCACTGACCTTAACACAAAACGTTGGTGGTGTTTCTGGAACTGCTGCCAAAGCTCAAAATATTATGCCACCACCTACATTTTCAAGTGAGCGATACTTCTTTACGATGTCAAGTGACCAAACTCCTCGTTCTATTACTGTAGGTCTCGGTAGCGTTTTTTGGGATGGAGCAACTGAAACCCAACCAACAGTTTCACAATTCAATAATTTTCACAAAAACACTTTAACGCCCAATTTTTCAAATAGTGCTTTAAACGGTTTTGAGGTAAAATATGTTGATGTTTTAGGAAACGAATGGGTTTCGGATGAAAATTCAACCAATTTTCAAGATGTTACTTTCTCCAACGTTAAATTGGAAGCTGATGCCTCTGGCGAATATTCTTTATTTGATTGCACCTTTGACTGTTATGTTTACTTCACCGATCCTATTACATCAAATGTAGATTCAATGCGTGTTCAAGGTACCAATCTAAAAGGTTGGTTCAAAAGATAAGATTATTTTGATCAGAGCGTTTTATCGCTCTCAAAGATGAGTCAGTCTCTTAAAATAGCAATTATAGGTGATTACAACTTCACCTTCAACTCACATCAAGCCACCAATTTGGCTTTAGATCATTCAAGCAGATTTCTAGAAATAGATTTGAGCTATTATTGGATTAAGACTAATGAATCCTCCATACTTAGAACGAACTACTTTAGTCAGTTTGATGGTGTTTGGGTGGCACCAGGTCCATATCAAAATGGATTTTTTCTTTCAGGTATTTTGAAACAATTAATTTCGCTGCAAATACCTGTTTTACTTACTGGTGAATGTTTTAAAAGCTTTATTGATATGCTTATTAATTCTTATCAGCTTAACCCACATTCAGAGAAATTAATATCAGACAACTTAGTAGAAGGTTCCCATTTTGATCAGATTCAAGTGATTCCACACTCGAATGCTTTTATTCAATTATATCAAAATCATAGTAATATCGAACTCACTTCATCACGATTTAGTTTATATCCCCAATTGATTAGTGCTTTAACAGATTTTCTTATTGACATAGAAGGATTTAATCAATTTGAAGAACCTGAAATCATTAGCTTAAAAAATCATGATTTTTTTGTTGCATGCGGATTCTGCCCACAAATTTCATCAACCCGTGAATTACCGCATCCATTGGTGTACACCTTCATAAAAGCAATTATTGGTAATAACGCACAATTTAAATCTGCTTAAGTTTTATTTAGGATTGGCTATTCTCATAGTTAACATCTATATTCTCAGGTGAATTTTCAGCTGCCACAACAGCCAAGGTATCACACCTTTCATTTTCGGGGTGACCATTATGACCTTTAACCCAATGCCAATTAATATTAAATTTCTGTTGGACAAGAAGAAATTCATTCCATAAATCAGCATTTTTTTTACCTTTAAAACTTGTCTTTTGCCAATTAAAAACCCACCCTTTTGTTATTGAATCTATAACATACTTAGAATCAGAATATACATCTACTCGAAATTTATCTGTTTTAAGATTTTGTAAAGCGACAATAACTGCTAATAATTCCATTCTATTATTGGTCGTATGACGGAACCCGGCGCTAAACTCTTTCGTATGGTTTCCAAATCTCATTACGATTCCGTAACCGCCAGGACCAGGATTCCCTTTAGCAGCTCCATCCGTAAATATGCTAATGTTTGACATTAAAAACTAAATTACGAAATGTTACAAAAAATAAGCGATAAAAAAACAAAACAATTTTTAAGACAAAAAAAACAACTTTAAGAATACAATAATGAGTAGTATTTATTTTAGACTAATGACATATATTTAAATATAAAACTTTAATTATATTCGATTAAAATGTTAAAAAAGAAATAATAAAAAATATATACAAAACAATATATTTTGAAGTACTAAAAATTTTATTTCACAATCTTCTAATAGCTGAATATATTTACCACGGTATAGAAAAGTAAAATGTTTCTTTCGGAAACATTTAGTCTTTTTCAGTGAATAGTGGTTAGGTTAGGTTTAACATGAAAAGCGACTTCGGTCGCTTTTCATGTTTTAGTGCGGTGACAAACTATTCATTAATTACTGGAGACAGCCATCGTTTCATTTCATCGAGCTGTAAATTTTTTCGCTTAGAAATATCTTCAACCTGTTCCATGGTGATTTTACCTAGACCAAAATATTTGGCATCAGGATTTGCGAAATACCATCCTGAAACTGATGACGCTGGATACATGGCTAAACTTTCCGTGAGCGAAACACCAGATAATTCTTCTGCATTCAACAACTTAAACAAGCCTATTTTTTCGGTGTGGTCCGGGCAAGCTGGATAACCTGGGGCAGGACGAATACCTTTGTAGACTTCCTTAATCAATTCATCATTACTGAAGTTTTCATCCTTGGAGTATCCCCAGATATCCTTTCGCACCACTTCATGCAATTTTTCAGCAAATGCCTCCGCCAAGCGATCAGCCAATGCTTTAAGCATAATGGAACTGTAATCATCATGGTCTTCTTCAAATCGCACTAGATATTCTTCAATCCCGTGACCAGTTGTAACCACGAAGGCCCCTATATAATCATCTTTTTTCTCCTCAACTGGGCATATAAAATCAGCAAGGGCAAGATTTTTTTGACCTTCAGTCTTTACTGTTTGTTGTCTTAACGTGTGAATGGTATGAATAGCATTTTCTCGTTGCTCGTCATAAACAATAATATCATCACCTGTTGCGTTGGCTGGAAACAATCCTACTACAGCCTTTGCCGAAAGCCATTTCTCATCAACAATGCGCTTCAACATATTTTTGGCATCTTCGTACAAACGAAGCGCTTCTGTTCCCACAAGTTCATCACTCAATATTCCAGGAAACTTTCCATGTAATTCCCATGTTTGAAAGAAGGGTGTCCAGTCGATGTAATCTACCAATTCATCCAAAGGAAAAGCATCATAAACAGTTAAACCTTTCCTTTCTGGAACAGCGACTGAAAAATTTTTCCAATCTAATTTCAATGCATTCTTTCTCGCTTCTTCTAACCCAAGTAAACGTTTACTTCCGCGGTGTTTTTCGTGATGTTCACGTAGTCGGGCATAATCAGCTTTTAATTCTTTGACGTAATCCACCTTTTTGCCTCCTAACATCGCTTCTACGACAGTAACAGCTCTTGATGCATCCAACACATGAATGGTTTGCCCATTGGTGTAATGCTCTTCAATTTTTACGGCTGTATGCACTTTTGAAGTCGTTGCGCCACCAATTAATAAAGGAATATCAAGGCCTGCTCTTTGCATTTCTTTGGCAACTGTAACCATTTCATCCAGAGAAGGCGTAATCAAACCACTTAGCCCTATAGCATCAACTTCCTCTTCAATAGCGGTTTGTATTATTTTTTCAAATGGCACCATAACACCAAGGTCAATAACCTCATAATTGTTACAGCCTAGTACAACACCAACAATATTTTTACCAATATCGTGAACATCACCTTTAACCGTTACCATCAAAATTTTTCCTGCTGAGGAAC
>CANHJY010000051.1 GCA_947461185.1 Flavobacteriales bacterium | reverse complement strand
TCATATGTTTAATCCCATGGAGCAATCCACTTTCCAATTCAGGAGGTAATAAAGTATACGAAATACCTCTCGCTTCATCAATGGTACTTTTTATAAGTTGTGCAAAATTTTCCCGTTGATCTTTCTGATCATTGGGGAATTCAAATGATTCAAACAATAAATTCATGAGCACCAAATTCTGAGCTAAACCATCATGAATTTCTCTCGCTATTTTATGTTTTTCATTTTCTTGAGCAACATGAATCAGTTTCATTTTTTCCTGCTGGAAACGCAACTCTTCTGTTTTATCAATAATTTGACAAATATAAAGGTCACTCTCCGTATTCAATTTGTTGGCGATTAACTCCACATGAATTTGATTGCCTTCAAGCGTAACTTGACATAATTCTAAACTGATTTTATTCAAACTCATGTCAAAAGATAGTACTTCATCTTTTTTACAACTAAAATCAACGAGATTCTTTCCATAAAAAGTTCCCAATTGCCCTTCATACAAAGCACTAAAAGCTTTATTTGCCATTTGAATTGCAAAATTGCTCCCGCGAACAGTAAGCATTGGAATTGGACTATTTTCAAAAACACCTCTAAATTTTCTTTCAGATTCGGAGAGTACAATTTGCTGGCGCATCCGCTCTAAACTATAATGAATGGCTTTGTTTAATAGCCTGCCGTTAACATCACTTTTAAGAATATAATCTTGCGCACCATTTTGAACAATCTTCGCAGATAATTCTTCATCATCAGAGCCAGACAAAATAATAATTGCACTATTTGGACATTTATTTTTAACCCTCATGTAGGTGTCCAAACCCATTGAATCAGGAAGATTCAAATCCAAAAGTATAACATCTGGCAGAAAGAACGCAAGCATTTCTTCGAAGTCAAATAGCGACATGACATGCTGAATATTTCCAGAATTAAACTCACTTCCTGCGGTTGTTAACTGAAATTGAATCATTTGTGAGAACATTGGGTCGTCCTCTACAAGAATAATGCGTGTTTCTTTATAACTCATTCACGAAATTTGATGCTGAATCTTTGTGTAATCTTACCTTTACTAGAAATGGTTTCATGACTCAAATAATCGCCCACAATTTACAAAAAAAGTTCTACATAAGCGGAGAAATCTTCAATTTATCAAACTCCGAAAAGTGACGAAATGTTTTTTAATGTGGATGTTTTACAAGTGAAAAATCGTAAAAATTTGTACATTCGTTGTGAATTTTAAATCACTATAGCTATGGCAGATGAAATTAAAGTAATGGTAGTTGATGACCATGCACTGATTAGAGAGGCTTGGGTTGCCATGCTTAGTGCTGCTCCGGGAATAGTTGTAGTTGCTAAAACAGATAATGCTGACGAAGCCTTTTTATTTGCAAATAATTTACGTCCCGACATTGTATTAATGGATATCAACCTTAAAGGAAGTAATGGTTTTGAGGCTGCGGAACGTATTTACAATAGTGTTCCAAAAGTGAGAATAATTGGTTTAACACTGCATGACGAGATAAACTACGTTAAACGCTTTCTTTCTGTTGGTGGCAAAGGCTATTTAACCAAAAATATAACCCGAGAAGAATTGGTGAATGCAGTTCATGCCGTATATAATGGTGAAACTTACATTGCCAATGAAATAAAAGACCGTTACTTTGCTTCTTTACTTCACGTTGAAAATGAAGACAACAAGAAGGAGCTGACCCTAAAAGAGATTGAAGTTGTTAAGTTAATTTCTACTGGTTTAACATCTAAAGAAATCGCAGACAAATTGTTTCTTTCACCGCGAACTGTAGAAACCCATCGTCACAATATTCTTAAAAAATTGGGCTTTTCAAATGCAGCGCAATTAACCGGCTGGGCTGCAGACAAGGGGTACGTTTAATAAATTAGAATTCCAATACGAGAAGTGTCCCTTCACCAATTTTGCTGCTTAATTCCATATTTGCATCAGCAAGTTTAGCCCTTTTGTACATATTTTTAAGCCCAAACCCACCTTTAACATTACTCAAGTCAAATCCTTGACCATCATCATGAACCATTAACACAGTCTTTTGATTCCGCATGCTGATTTCACAGTGGACGTTTGAACAGCTAGCATATTTTTGTGCATTGGTAACAAATTCTTGTACAATTCGGAACACATTATATGAACGCTCATGAGAAAGTTGTTTCAATGGTACCTTTTTAGCTGTAAAATGATAAGTAATTAAAGCAGAATGCTCATTTGACTTACCAAAAAACACATCTAAAGCATACAAAAGACCTTTATCTAAATCAGGTGGTGCCAAGTTGTAACACATTGATTTCATCATCATGATGCTGTCAAGAGTCAATTTCTTACACGTATCTGTTAATGATTGATCAACATCGCTGCTCAAAGATGATAAATATAAATTTAGCGCAACCAGATTCTGACCCAAGCCATCATGCAATTCCATGGACATTCGATGTCGCTCATCATCAAGCGTTTCATGCACCAACTTCTCTCTTTCTAGTGCTGCAATTTTTTTGTCGTGAATATCCTCTAGGTATGCCAACCAAAAGTTCTTTTCTGTTTTTTCAGAGAACTTACTTGCAATTAATTGGTACCAGTGTTCTTGTCCCTCATCATTAACAATTCGGAATTCAGTTAACAAAGCGGGTTTCTTTTTCAATCCTTGTATCTTGACCAAGAGTTCAGGCCTATCTTCATCATGGATGAAATTGAGAAAATAATTATCCTCACCTATGACGCGTTCCATATCCATGAATGGAAAGAGCATAGCAAAATTATCACTTACAAAGCGTAAAGAAACTTTTTTAGAAGCAAGTAAATCGAACCCAAAATAACCAATGGGCATTGCCGGAAAATATCGAAAAAGATTTGCCGCTGAAACGGTATAAAGTTCATCAAGGAGGATTTTAATTACGAAACCATCATTCGAAATGGGATTCAGATACAATTTTTCTATTCTGGTCAGCGCGAATCCTTCCTCTATTATTACACCTGTTCGATTGATTAAATTTTCATAGAAATTGATTAAGGCATTCCTTCCAAGAATTTTTTTGACAAAATCAATAACCAGGGTTCCCTTTTCTGCCTCAAAATCTTTGTCAATGTTCAAATTAACGGCCGTATTGTTCAGATACATGATTTTGAACTCGGAATCAACAATGATTATTGCGCTTTTTAAATCACCAAAAAAGGAATCCAACTCCTGATTAGAGCCAGTTAGGACAGAGCCTTTGACAAGACGTTGCAAACGAAAGATATCTTCTGTCGTTTCATCAATTTTGTAGACTGCCTGTTCTCTGCTCATTAACTGTTGTTTATAATTGATTTTCGACAAATTCTTGTCTAAAACACAATATATCAAACAATTGCTGTTGGTTGACGAACAATATTATAAATAAAAAATCGTGAATAATGAAGTTTTCAAATTAAATGACTACAATGAATTGTTGAAAACTTAGGCCATTTCACTGAAAAAGTCTTTCCGTTCAAAGTCCACGATCTCTGGTAACAAAAACCCTATTGGGATCAACTTGGTCTTCCACAGTTTTGAAAAAAGTTTCCCTTTCTGAAGGATCGATACAATCCAAAGGAATTGAAAGTTGTAGTTTTTTAATATAATCGAAATATATCGAATCCTGATGTAAACTAATTTTTCTTAAGCCTTGAAAATAAATTAAAGCAACATCGCGATCGCCAGATACAATAGCTTTTGAGGTTACACCAATTCTAAATCGATTACCTGAAGAACCAATAATGGTAAAAAATAAACCATCTACGGCGCCAAATAAAAACCCTAAAGCCGGAGCCCAAGCCTCCCTAGTAACCCAATCTAGGCCATATGCCAATGCAGTGAAAACAAATACTTCCATTAGGGTGTATACTTGAACACGTTTTCGGCGCTCGGCACTGACTGGCACATTCCATTTAAACTTATCTATTTGGTTAACAATTCGCAAGCCCATCCAACGCCTCATACTTCTCCTTATGTTGATAAGCATGATGACTATTCCTAAACCTAAAAATATTTCATCACGGATTTCTAGCTGTGCGCCCGAGGTTCCAAATGACTCTAATGGCAAGTCGAATCCGACAATAATGGTAAATGCCATTGTTGGCAGAAAAAGAAAAAATAAGGTGGCGTTAATGAATTTATTCATTTGGAATCATCTTCAGTTTTTTAATCAACGCTTCTATTTTAGTTTTGTTTATATTGATTTTTCCTTCAACATCTTTTCTCAATAAATCGGCAGATTTAGATCTTGACAAAAATCCCAGGTTGTTTTCGTATTGCAAAACTTGTTGTTTCAGTTGATCTATCTCCTTTCTAATAGAGGCTTTTTCTCGAGCAAATGCTTTCGATGCCTCAGGGCTCGCGGCAAGTGTTTCTATTCTTGCTTGGAACATTACCTTATCCTTTTCGTCTCCTTCCAATTTCAGCTGGCCATAGTGTTTGTCTAAAGCCGCCTTGTAAGCTGCATATACACTATCCTTTGATTTAATAGGAACACGACCAATTTCATTAAACGAAGCTGAGAAATTTCTTAAATCTTGCAAAGCTTGTTTTTTATCCTCGCTCAGCTCATATTTTTCAATGGAAACAATAAGGGCTTCCTTAGCTGTAAGATTATCTTCAAGAAGTTTATCTTGTGCTTCGAAATGTTTTTGTTTAGCATTGAAAAAGGCATCACATGCAGAACGGAATTCTTGCCAAAGTTTTTGTTCGGTTTTTTGACCCGTATTGCCAGAATTTTTCCACTGCTTTTGCAGCTGAATCAATTTATCTGATGCATTCTTCCAATCTGTAGAATCTTTATATTGAATAGCTTCAGCAATAATGCGCTTTTTTTCTTGAATAAGAACTTTGTTCTTTTCTTGAAGGATATTATAAAAAGCTCTTTTCTTCTGAAAGAAGTTGTCACAATGTGCACGAAATTGCGCCCAGAGTTCCTCGTTTTCTTTGCGCGGTCCGAAGCCAATAGTTTTCCAACGCTCCTGAAAGTCCAATAACCTAGAAGTTAGCTCATCCCATGACTTTATAGTTTGAGTTTCACCTATGGCATCGATAAATGAAGCAGTTTCAACAACCAATTCTTGCTTTAATTTAAGTTGCTCAGCTAAAATTTGTTTTCGATCTTCGTAAAAAAGGTTAATTCGCGCATAAACGGCTTTTACCTGTTTCCAGTAATCTTCCTTAATCGCTTCCCATTCTTCGTTCTGAACTGGACCAATTTCCTCCCATTCATTTTGTAAAAGTTTGAGTTGCTGCTCAATATCTTTAATTACAGTTAATTTTAGCAATTCAGCTATTTGACCGATAATAGCTCTTTTTAGTTGAGTATTTCTTTTGAGATCATGATCTTTAAGTTCACGATAAATTTTGATATTGTAAAAGAAATCCTCGAGGGCTCTCGAATATTCTTGCTGAACAGCATCCCTTGAGTCTCTCGGAATATCACCAATTTGCTTCCAATTCTCGTGAATTTCTTTGTAGGCTGATACCGCAGTACCAATATTTTCCTCTGATGCTATAAGCTGATTTAATTTGGAAATAAGAACCTTTTTCTTTCGCAAATTTTCATTTTCAATTGCTTCTTTAGCTGAAGCTTGTTCTTTACGACGGTCACGATAGATGAGATAAATTTCGTAAAACGAATCTTTAATTGCTTTGATATCAATAGATTCGAATTCGTCACCGTTAATTTCAGCTTCCATCGCTGCAACTTGGTTGGCACGTTCCAATTCTAATAATAAATTATCAAATCGAGATTTTAAATCACTAACCTCCCTGCTCACAGCCAATGCATCTTCGTTTACTGCAAGTGTTTTTAATTCATCAATAAGTGCAAATGGTTCCATAACTACTCAAAATACATTATATTATTTTTTCAACCGCACTGAAATCTGTAAGTGCCACAAACTGCTCAATTCTTGCTTCAACATCAGCCTTTGAAATTTCCGTTAGGCGTTCAGTTCCAAATTTCTCTACACAGTATGATGCCAATGCAGAACCTGCAATAATAGCGCGCTTCATGTTTTCAAAAGAAATATCATCGGTTGCTGCAAGATATCCAATAAAACCGCCTGCAAAAGTATCACCAGCTCCAGTAGGATCGAAAACTTCTTCTAACGGAAGAGCTGGAGCAAAGAAAACTTTTTCATTATAAAAAAGTAAAGCACCATGCTCCCCTTTTTTAATGATTAAATATTTCGGGCCCATTGCACGAATGACTCTACTTGCTTTAACCAACGAATATTCTTGGGACAGTTGTCGTGCTTCTTCATCATTGATAATCAAAACATCAACCAAAGCCAGGGTTTGTTTTAAATCATCCATGGCAATATCCATCCAGAAATTCATGGTGTCCATTGCAATCAACTTTGGACGCTTTTCCAAACGTTCAATGACTAATTTCTGAACTTGAGGACTCAAGTTACCTAGCATTAAATATTTAGTGTTTTGGTATTCCGCTGGGATAACAGGATCAAAAGTTCCAAGAACATTTAACTCCGTCACCAAAGTATCACGTGTATTCATATCATTGTGATATTTTCCGGACCAAAAAAATGTTTTTTCATCCTTTTTAATCTGCAATCCTTTTGTGTCAACTCCTTTAGATTCTAAAAGACCAATCATTTCGCTTGGAAAATCACCTCCAACTACAGAGACTATTTGCTGATTTGCGCAATAAAAAGAAGAAGATAAGGCAATAAAGGTACCCGCTCCCCCAATAATTTTATCTGTTTTCCCAAAAGGTGTCTCAATTGCATCGAATGCAACACTTCCAACTGTTAAAAGGCTCATAACATCATTTTTTTTTCGGAGGCAAAGATAGAATAAAGTCATGGAAAAATAGTTTACAACCTTAATAATGTGACACATCTAGCTAATTGAGCTATTGACGACTGATTGATTCGATTGAAAAATCCCAAAATATGTAACATTAGTCAGTTAATAAGTTTAATTCTAAGGGTAAGTAAGATAGCCTTTCCGAAATAATTTTGTTCTTGATGAAGAGGCGATTAATTAAAATTGGGATGTGGTTTTTCGGAACGATTTTAAGTCTAATGCTTATTATAACCTTATTGCTTTACATTTTCAAAGATGAGATTTGTGGTTATGCGATACAGGAGTTGAACAAGCATCTAAAAACGCCTGTCTCAGTTGCAGAAGTTGATCTCACATTTTGGCGAACTTTTCCAAACTTATCCATTGACTTTAACAAGGTTTTTATTAGAGATGGGCTACCTCAATCAACGAATTCGGATACCTTGCTTTACACGGAACAAATTAGATTAAAGTTTAACCCGATTGATATTTGGTATGAGGACTACAAAGTACAATCAGTGGAGGTTAAACCTGGTTCAATAAAATTAAAAGTAAACGACAAAGGCGAAGTTAATTACGATATATTTAAGGAAACGCCCGATACAACTTCCTCGAATTTGTCTTTTAAACTCCAAAACGTTTATTTTGAAAATGTTCGATTATCTTATGAGAACAATGCAACTAAACAATACTATCATACCCATCTCAATGATTTGACCTTTAATGGTGATTTTTCAAAAGAAACTACAACGATCAATGCCAATAGCAATCTTCAGATAGAAAATATTAGCAGTGGAGCTGTCAGTTTAATTTCCAATAAACCGGCAAGTTTTGATTTAAATATTAATATCGACTCCAAAAAAGGAAAAGTTGAAATTCCAACCGCAAATGTGCTCATTAACAATCTACCCTTTCAATTGAAAGGAAATGTTGATACCAATAAAATGGCTTTTGAATTGCATTCCAAGGATATTCAACTCACCGATTTAGCCAACAACTTTTCATTCGAACAAATGAATAACATCAACCAATTCAAGGGTTCAGGCAAAGTCTATTTTGATTTATTTATTAATGGAAATTTAAAAAATAATGAACCCACGCAAGTAGCATGTTCATTCGGTGTAAACCAAGGGTCATTAACTGAACCTCAAAACAATATTACATTAAGGGATATCAATTGTAAAGGAACTTATTCAAACAGAGGAGGCCCAGAAAAAGAGTATTTAGAAATTAAAGATGTCAAATTTTCGTCATTAGGCGGTCCTTTTAATGCAGAATTGATGGTTACAGAATTTAAAAATCCAGTAATTAAAGGTAAAGCCAAGGGTCATCTTAACTTAAGAATATTACATGCCTTATTCCGCGTTCCGATGGTTGAAAATCTATCTGGATCAGCCTCTGTAAACAGTAATTTTCATGCTAGGGTGAGTTATCTACCTGATGAAAGTAGCAATATTGATATCAAAAAATGTGAAGGGGACGTTGAATTGCAAAGAGTTAATCTAAAGCTTAGAGATGATAAACGCACATTTAGTGATATGTCTGGCATGATTTATTTAAAAGGTGACGAGGCAGGCATCAGTAATGGGAAAGTAAAGCTTGGAAAGAGTGACTTAGGTATAAAAGGTGTATTTAAAAATATATTTAAATACTTTAATGGTAAGGGAAATCTCAATGCTAATATAGATTTGATTAGTTCAAATATTGATGTTGAAGATTTGGGAACAACTACAAAACAAGATAAGGTAGAAGACGGTAGAAGATTCGTTTTGCCCAATGATATTGAAGGAAATTTAGATTTGAGTGTAGGTAACTTGAGTTATGGCTTACATTCGTACAATCAAATATTTGGAAAACTAAACATCAAAGGTAGAAAGCTTTCATTTGAAAATTTAAGTTTAATAAATGCTGAGACTAAAGTAAGCGGTTCATTAATTATTGCAGAAAACAATCCGGAAATATTTAACATTTCAACTTACCTTACGTCAAATAATATAAAATTCAAACCTTTATTTAAGGAATGGAATAGTTTTCAGCAGGATGTAATAACTGCAGATAATATTTCTGGTAATGCAACTGCAAATGTAACCTTTGAAGCGCCATTCGATTACAGAAAAGGAATTTTATCTAGCCTTATTAAGGCTAAAGTTTACATGAAAATTACAGACGGCCATCTGAAAAATGTTGACGCATTCAAATCCATAACAAACAGTTTAGCTTCATCAAATTATGTAAAAACTATCCTAGGATTAGACAAAATTAAATCATTTGAAAAGAAACTTCTTGACTTAAAATTTGAAACGCTAGAGAACACTTTTACCATTCAAAATGGCAAATTAGAGATCCCAGCCATGCTTGTTCAATCATCAGCCATGGATGTAACGATTTCCGGAACACATACTTTCGAAAACATTGTAGATTATCGATTTGGATTTAACTTAAGAGATATTACACGTCAAGAAAAAAATCAATATGGAACCATTATAGATGATGGCACTGGTATTAGAATGTACATGCGTATGTATGGTAATATTAATAACCCTACAATTGAATGGGATAAACAGTCCAAAAAAGATCAATTGAAACAAGATATTGAGAAAGAAAAAGCAACGCTTAAATCTATTTTAAAAACAGAGCTTGGATTATTTGACAAAGATTCAACCGTACAAATTTATAAAGAGGTTAAACGCCAAAAAGAAATCATTAGTATTGATTTTGAAGATGAAGAATCGAATAGTTCCAATACAAAAGAACCGTCAAAGGACAAAAAGAACAAAAAATTCCAAAAATGGAAAACGGAGGCGGAGGGTGAGAAAAAGGAGACAATAAAGTTTGATTGATTTCAATTAGGGTTAAAAAAGTTTAAGGTTTAAAATGGTTTAAGGTTTAAGACTGTTTAAAGAGAATAAAGGACGTGGTTATTTGGATAAGAAGGAACACGCAATAGATAGAACAATTATGTAGTTTTGTTTTATGAAAAAACACACCAATTCATTAATACACGCATCATCTCC
>CANHJY010000050.1 GCA_947461185.1 Flavobacteriales bacterium | reverse complement strand
AGGCAAGTATAAAAGTAAAGAAAGCCGAAATTAAAAGTATTTCATATTCCAAGCCGTCAAATTCTTTTTTTACTAAAAAAAATAGAACATACCCAATATTTAAAATTATTGGAATTTGAACAAATCTTATAAAAATTGAGTTAAAACGGTTGAGGTAGAAAAATACACCGAGCCAAATTGTTATTAATGATACAGCGAAATTGAATTGCCAAAATCGTTCAAAAAATACAAAATCAAAAAAGCCATAATTAAAAAGCATTAAACTGCAAAAATTGAGTGTTGTAAGAAATCCATATATGTAATTAGAAGATTTTCTACTTAGGTAAACGGCAATTAAGGGACCAACAGCGAATAGGGAAAATAGAATTAAATAGGCATAGGGGAAAAGATCGTTATTCCAAACAACTTTAAAGCAGCCTAAAGTAAAATTTACAATGATTAAGGCAGCGCACAGAAGGTTTATAATTTTAAAAACCGAACGCATTACATACTTCCTTTAAATCTTCTTGATTTTTCCGCAGCACAGACTAAATTCCAAAGTGCCCTAGCACCAACATTGGCATCCCAGTCGTTATTCCCTGGCGCGACTTCATTTAGATCAAAACCTAAAATTTGTTTTCCAGCCTCCACGCATTTAAAAATGAGATAATTAATTTCTTCTAGCTTAAAACCTCCAGCAACGGGTGTTCCAGTATTAGGGCAAAGTTCAGGGCTGAGTCCATCTATATCAAAAGAAATATAAATCAAATCGGGAAGATGTGTAATAATTTCATCAACGATGTCATTCCATGATTTCCCGTTAAACAATTTATTTTTAATATCCCAATCAAAGAAAGTTTTTAACCTATCATTAGATTCGATTAAATCAACCTCGCTTTGAGCTATATCTCTAATTCCAACCTGAACAAGCTTTGAAACATTTTTACATGATCTAAGCACATTAAACATTATGCTCGCATGAGACTGTTCGAATCCTTCATAGGCGTCTCTTAGATCTGCATGAGCGTCAATTTGAAGAATTCCGAAAGAATGGTAATTGTCATTCAATGCTTCAATAAGACCGAGTGGGGTAGAGTGCTCCCCGCCTAAAACGGCAACTATTTTCCCTTGCTTAATTAGATTTGATGCCCTTTCTTTGAGATTGTTTTTTAATGCGGTTTGAGTTGAATTGATGCCTTTGACATTTTCTAATAATATTGCATCGTCATTCAATTCTTGACCACTTTCAAGATAATTAATGTATTCTACCGATTTAAGACAAAGCTTATCGTTGATATCGATCCATTCTTTTGAAATCGGAGCCATAAAAACCTTCGTTCTGAATGCATCAGTAAGTAAAGGATGATAAAAATCCAGTTGAACAGAAGCGTCTAAAATGGCTTTCGGGCCTCTGCTGGTTCCTTTTCCATAGGAAGCTGTTACATCCCAAGGCACTGGAATTATGACAATATCAGCGTCATTTTCGTCAACAGGAAATCCGAAAATATTACCGTTGGCGATGCCTACACCATTTGGATCAAAACTCATTTTACTTAACTAGTATACTTTTAACGAAATTTGGTGTAGCAAAACTTCCTTTGTGAACATCAGTGTTGTAATAACGTAAGCCATGAGCATCGACAAATGCATCAATTGCTCCCTCCATTTGAATGTTTTTCGGGTGATTTGCATTTTTTAATCCGTATTGAAAACTCCACATTCCAGTTGGGTATGTTGGAACAAAGAATAGTGAAACAGGTGCATTTTCTTTACCGAAAATGGATTGTAAAGTATGATTCAATTCACGAAAAGCCTTTTCATTAAATTTGGGTGATTCACCCTGAGCTACCAATATACCGCCATCTTTAAGACAGTTGTAACAATTGGTGTAAAATTCAACTGAAAAAAGTCCTTCTGCAGGACCAACAGGATCGGAGCCGTCTATGATAATAATGTCGTAACTATTTGGCAGTGCATTTTTTATATATGCTATACCATCATCAACATGAAGTTCTAACTTAGGATTGTCGAATGCACTGGCAATTTGAGGTAAATGTATTTTACATGCTTCAATTACTTCGCCATCAATTTCAACCATAGTAACTTTTTCAACACTTTCATGTTTTAATATCTCTCGAACGGTTCCTCCATCACCTCCGCCAATAACAAGAATGTTCTTCGCGTTGCCATGCGTGAATAATGCAGGGTGGGCAATCATTTCATGATAATGAAACTCATCCTCTATAGTTGTCATAACCATATCGTCAAGAGCGAGCATTTTTCCGTACTTGTAGGATTCTAAAATTCGAACTCTTTGAAATGGTGATTGAACGTCATGAAAAACCTCGCCAGTAAAACGAAGACTTAGCGCCTGATTTTCATCTTTATCAGTGAACCAAACATTTCTTGTGAAAAAATCAGGATTTCTCCATTCACCTGCTTTCTGGCGCATGGTAGTCATGTCGAAGTCATTTCTTGTCAATAGATTTACTGAACCTCTTTTCATTTCGATAGCCGAGTAACTCTGAGATTTGAAACACTCTTTAAGGTGATCAAATGAAATCCATGCATCCATTTCACCGCACGTAAATAAATCTACTGCTGCGTATCCATATTCTGGCCATGTGTGTATAGCCAAATGGCTTTCCTGGATAACGACTACTCCTGATACTCCCCAAGGTGAAAAGTGATGAAAAGTGGAGTTAATAACTGTTGCCCCAGCTTTCTGTGCTGCTGCAACCATGTCTCGTTCTATTCCGGCAACGTCATTCATGATATGTGGGTCACAGTTCATAAACTCCACCAAAATATGGTTCCCTAATGCTATGCTCATTTTTTTTAATTATTGAATAAAGGAGAGCAAATTTAATTGATTTTAAGTAATTGTATGTTATCAATCTATTCACAAAACAGATTATAACTATTAAACTTAATGATAATCATTGCTATGTTTTAATAATTTTTTATCTCGTAATTGGAATTTATTCCCATTTATGGAAAATTTCCCATTCTTGCTATTAGTTAAAATGTTGATATACAAATATTTAACTTATGGTACATTTTTTAATAAGTATAACATGATTATCGTAGAGTGGTTTCATGATTAATCAGGTTAGGTAATAGCCAAAAGGAACGGTTGACCGTTCCTTTTGTTTTTTTAGAATTATTTCATCAAATTTCTTCTTCTGCAATTATTGGCTTTCGAAAAACAATTTTTCCATCGAAAATATCCATTACGACGCTATGTGTTTTATCGATTTTTCCGCTGAGTAGCGCTTTTGATAATTCATTGAGAACTTCCTTCTGAATAATTCTTTTCACTGGTCTTGCTCCAAAAAATGGATCATATCCGGTCTCTGAAATCCATTGAGCTGCATCATCTTTGACTACAAGAGAAATGCCTTTTTGTGCCAGCGTTGATTTAAGGATATTTAATTGTATTGCTACAATTTGTAAAATTTCGTTCTTTTTAAGGGGCAAGAATAGTAAGGTTTCATCAATTCGATTCAAAAATTCAGGCCGTAACATTTGTTTCAGTAATTCATTAATTTCCAGCTTCGTTCTAATTGCGATATTATCCCATTCTTGTTCTTTTGCATTTTCGAAGTTTTCATGGATAATATTTGAACCTAAATTTGAAGTCATAATGATAATGGTGTTTTTGAAGTTGACAATTCTACCTTTATTATCAGTTAATCGGCCATCATCTAGAACTTGGAGAAGGGTATTGAAAACATCTGGATGCGCTTTTTCAATTTCATCAAGTAATATTATCGAATACGGTTTTCTCCTTACTGCTTCAGTTAATTGACCTCCTTCATCGTAGCCGACGTAACCCGGAGGAGCGCCTATAAGTCTAGAAACCGCATGTTTTTCCTGATATTCACTCATATCAATTCTTGTCATTGCATTTTCATCATTAAAAAGAAATTCTGCTAAAGCTTTTGCTAATTCCGTTTTTCCAACACCTGTTGAACCCAAAAAAATAAATGAACCAATTGGTTTCTTTGCATCTTGCAAACCTGCTCTTGATCTTCTTATGGCATCAGCTATGGATTGTATAGCATCGGATTGTCCAACAACCCTTTTTGCCAATTGCTCCTCCATTCTCAATAATTTGCTGATTTCACTTTCAATCATTTTGGCAACAGGAATCCCAGTCCATTTAGAAACTACCTCAGCAATTTCTTCGGCATCAACTTCCTCTTTAATAAGTTTCGATTTTTCCTGAATCAATGCCAAGTCTTTTTTTAGATTTTCAAGTTTTTCTTCACTCGTTTTGATTTTTCCATATCTGATTTCTGCAACTTGTCCATAATCACCAGCTTTTTCTGCTTGTTCTGCTGTGATTTTTAGGTTTTCAATTTGCTCTTTTTCGTTTTGAATACTTTCCACTAATTCGCGTTCAGATTCCCATTTTGCTTTTAAGCCATCCCTCTTCTCATTGAATTCTGCAAGTTCCTTATTCAGAATGTTGATTTTATTTTGATCATTTTCTCGCTGTAATGCAGCTTTTTCAATTTCTAACTGCATTATTCTACGTTCCAGTTCATCCAATTCCTCAGGTTTTGAATTGATTTCCATTCTCAATTTTGATGCGGCTTCATCTATTAAGTCAATTGCCTTATCCGGAAGCTGTCGATCCGAAATATACCTTTGAGATAATTCAACAGCACTAATAATTGCTGCATCTTTGATTAAAACTTTATGATGATTTTCATATTTTTCTTTAATTCCACGAAGGATTGATATGGCATCTTCTTGACTTGGTTCGTCAACTAAAACCGTTTGAAATCTTCTGACTAGCGCTTTATCTTTTTCAAAATACTTTTGATACTCATTTAATGTTGTGGCTCCGACGGCTCTCAATTCACCTCTTGCTAAAGCTGGTTTCAGAATGTTTGCAGCATCCATAGCGCCCTCGCCACCTCCTCCAGCGCCAACGAGGGTGTGGATTTCATCAATGAATAAAATAATTTCTCCTTCTGCATTAACAACTTCTTTAACTACATTTTTTAAGCGTTCCTCGAATTCTCCTTTATATTTAGCACCCGCAATCAAAGCTCCCATGTCAAGTGCATAAACGACTTTTGTCTTTAAATTTTCAGGAACATCTCCATCAATTATTCGATGAGCCAATCCTTCGGCTATTGCCGTTTTTCCAACTCCTGGTTCACCAATTAGAATGGGGTTGTTCTTGGTTCTACGGCTTAAAATTTGAAGTACTCTCCTGATTTCATCGTCTCGACCAATTACAGGGTCCAACTTACCTGTTTTGGCCATTTCATTAAGGTTAATTGCATATTTTTCTAATGATTGGTAATTTCCTTCATGTGTATTTGATGTAACCTTTTCTCCCTTTCTTAATTCCAGGATAACCTTGATTAAGCTGTCTCTATTGATACCATTATCCTTAAGTAGTTCGCTAGTAGTATCCTTAATATTTGTTAAGCCTAAAAAAAGTAATTCTATAGAAATAAAGTTGTCACCTAAAGAAACAAGATCTTTTGAACAATTATTGAGTACTTTTTGTAAATCAGTTGACAAGTAAATGGAACCTCCAGTAACTCTTGGATAATTATTTATAATGCTATCTAGAGCCTTTACAAAATTGATTTTGTTGATGTTAAATTTCCCAAGGATATAATTGGAAACGTCTTGATCGATTTGAAAAATTCCTTTTAATAGATGTCCGGTGTTTATAGATTGTTGATTCAGATTTTCCGCAATTTGTCGTGCTTCGTCTATTGCTTCTTGCGCTTTAATTGTAAATTTATTTAGATCCATAATTGAAAAGATTTATGCTCAGTTGTCAAACGGATTGCCAAATCCAAAAAAGAGTGGTGCAACTGAAAAAAAGTCAGTTGTTTATATTTTGACCGGTCTTTTTGACTGTATTGTATTTATTAACAAGAAAAAATGACTTATTAACAATTTTATTGTAACATAAATAAGTCTTTGTCGTATTGAATTTTGCTTTTTAAAAGATCCGCTTCATGAAAAGAATTATTTTATCTTTTATTTTCTTTTTTGCATTGAATGTTCAAGCAAGCACTGTTCCTGCTTCCAAGAAGGAATACGTTAATTTGTGGAGTGACATTGCTGTTGAGCAGATGATGTTACACAATGTGCCGGCTAGTATTACATTAGCACAAGGTATTCTGGAGTCAGGCTCAGGCACATCAAAACTGGCTATTGAAGGGAATAATCATTTCGGCATTAAATGTCATGGTTGGACCGGTAAAGCCATTTACCTTGATGATGATGAGAAAGGGGAGTGTTTTAGAGTATATGATAATGCAAAAGAATCATATGAGGATCACAGTAAATTTTTAACTGAAAACAAAAGATATAATTCATTATTTGAATTATCCATTTCAGATTATCAAGGTTGGGCAAATGGTTTGAAAACAAGCGGTTATGCAACAAATCCTAAATATGCTGATCAGCTCATCTCATTAATTGAAGAACTGAATCTTTCGGAATATGATTCGCAAACTGGAACAAGTTTGGCATCTTTAAATTTATTGATTGATGATTTGGAAGCTTCTAATAATTTGAAGCATTCAGTTCTCATTAAAGAAAATAAGGTAAAGTATGTTATTGCAAGGAAAGGAGATACTTTTTACAGAATTTCTAAGGAATTTGAAATTGGATTGTGGCAACTTTACAGATATAACGATTTTGATGAAAACAAAGACATTTTGAAGGAAGGTGATATTGTTTACATTTATCCAAAGCGTAAATGGTCAAAAAAGAAGTTCATGGAAACAAAAAGATCAATGAGCTTGAGAGAATTTTCTCAAGAAGAGGCTATAAATTTGAAAAAATTGATGAAAATCAATGAAATAACTAATCCCGATGAGATATTGGTTAAAGGTGAAAAGGTAATCCTCAGATAGTTCAATTAAAATTATTGAGGTTGTTTTAGTTTGTTGTTGTTTGTTGAAAGGGCTCTATGGAGCTCTTTCTTTTTTAGTTAAATTTGTTATTTATACAAATGAAACCTTCGTTAGAGCTATTTAAATTAATAAAATCGCTTACAAAATCAGAAAAGCGCTTTTTCAAATTGCTATCTTCATTACAAGAAGGTGATAAGAATTATTTAAAAATATTCGACTACATAGAGTCACAAGAGAATTATAACGAAGAGGAACTTAAAGGTCATTTTAAAAATGAGGTTTTTGTTAGGCATCTTCCTTCTGAAAAAAATCAATTATATAAACTAATTCTTAAAAGTCTTAGGGCATTTCATTCCGAAGAGACTGTAAGCAGTATTTTAAAATTGGAATTACAGAATGTTGAAAATTTATACAATAAAGCACTTTTTAAGGAATGCGAGAAGTTTTTATCTAGGGCAAAAAAATTAGCGAAATCCTATGAAGAATTTTATTACTGGTTTGAATTTTTGTCTTGGGAAAAAAGGTTGCTTGAGAATGCATACGAATCGGGCATATTTACTAAAGATTTAGATCAATTAATTGAAGAAGAGGAAGAGGTAATAGCCAAGTTGAGAAATCTTGCTGAGTATCAAATCATATATTCAAAAATTGATAAAGTATTTAGGAGTGGCGGATTTACTAGGTCAAAAAAAGAAAGGGAGCTCATTGAAGAAATTGCTAACTATCATTTAATCAAAGGTAAAGATACAGCGCTTTCATCTAAAGCTGCATCGATGTGTTATTATATAAAAGGTTTGTGTGCTGCGTCACAAAGGGACTATAATTTAAGCTTTACTTTTTTCAACAAAACAAAAGAAATCCTTGATAAAAATAGCAAGATAAAAAATGAATTAGGTCAACGTTATGTGATGACAATGTCTCATTTATTGAGGTGTCACATTGAATCGCATAATTTTGAAAGTGCACAATTGATTATTGATGAGTTGCGCGAATTGGATGGAAAAAAAGGATTTAATTCTGTTGACGTAAAACTTAAAATCTTCACCAGATCTTTTGTTTTGGAGCTCATGTTATTACACACCATGGGTGATTTCAAAAAATGTATAAATATCATTCCTTTAATAGAGCAAAAAGAATATGAATTTGGCGAAATGGTAAGTAAGGAACAAACCTTGCTTTTTAATTATTATAAAGCTTACAGCTATTTTGGTATTGGTGATTATAAGAAGGCTTTATTTTACTTAAATATTGTTCTTAACGATACGGAACAGAAATTAAGGCAAGATATTTATTCGTATGCTAGACTTTTTAATTTAATTCTTCATTACGAATTGGGTAATTACGATTTTTTAGAGTACCTCTTAAAATCTACCAATAGATATTTTTCAAAAAGAGATATTTCGGTTAATGCTGAAATTATTTTTATAAAACATATTGCACGACTTGCAAAAGCACTCAATAACAATGAGCGTTTGCTTATTTTCGAAGTTATGAAAGATGAATTAGATTTGGTTTTAACTGATTACAACGAACGTGTGGTATTAGAATATTTCAATATTTTGGCTTGGATTACTTGTAAAACATATAAAATAACGTTTTCAGAGGCCGTAAAGAGTGAACTAGAATTGTAATGTTCCTGAAACAACTACTCTGCTATTGTAAAGAATCATTGATGTTTGACTTTGAGAAAAAGCATAGTAATTCCTTCCTAAAGTTCTAAGTCTGTATGACATATCTATACGCAAACGATTAACCTTAACCCCAAAACCTGTTGAATAAAAAATTTCTGATCTAGTTTCTGCATTTTCATTGTCAACAAAAGCATTCCCATAATAAGCAAATCCTGCTCTCAAATATAAAACTGGAGTTAATAAGAATTCAGCTCCAATTCTAACATTTACAGCAGATTGAAAAACTTGTTTGGCAACTAAATTTTCGTATTCAAAATTGTAATGAGAATAAGCAAAATCCTTAGTTGATTTAAAATGTGCTAATTTGTAATTCAAAAATTCAATATCAGAAGAAAGGCTAAGTCTCGATCGAATAATAAAAGCTACTGAACCAATGATTCGGTAAGGATTTCTAATTCTGTATTTATAATTACCTATGGGTAATTGATTTTGTTGCAATGTAGACGTTCCAAATGAAAAATTACTTGACATATTAGCTGTCCAATCATCTGTTAGTTCGCTAAAAGTAGGAGAATGTAAGGCTAATCCCAGTCGAACAGTTTCAACCGGAAGATAAATCACGCCAACCTTGATATTGATACCTCTTCCTTTGGTGTACAATTCATTTCCGTATTGAAAACTTCTTAGGTCTGTATTTAATGTGTCGAGAAGTGTCTCTTCATGACTCATGATTTCAGTATACTTAAAATAGCGCAATCCAACATTTGCACCTACATAAAGTCGATTTAAATAGTTTGTACTGAAATTTATATTGAATTCTCTGATTTTTCCATTTTGTTCAATGGAACGGCGATGATAAAGATCTCCGCTATTTAATAAAGAGTAATAGCTATTTGTTATGGAGTTATATTTAACAGCCCCTGTCTGAAATGCAAGATCGGTACTAAAAGGAAAATAGGTGTTTAACTCTTCAGGATAATAACCTTGAGCTTGAGCTGTAAATTGGTCGAGTAGTGAAGCAAATTGTTGTCCCTCGTAAAAAATTTTATTTTTGAAATTTTCAATTTCATTATAATTGAATCCAAATTGTCTGAATAAATAACCCTTCGATCTTCTTGAAATATCTTCATTGATAACGCATCCAAAATTACTTATGCCTGTTTGTGCTACTGTTGAATTGCTTTCTACAGTATTAAAAACGGTTTGTGTTGAATTTGCACCTCCATAAAATGATGCGTTGAATTGACTACTTGAAAATCTAGCATATCCTGCAGGATTTATTTGTGAAGCACTTAAGTCAGCACCTAGGGCACCGAAGGCACCGCCCATGGCTTCGAATCTGGCAGATCCTCCAAAAGAAGTTTTAGAAAATCTAAATAAATCATTCTCGTTTTGTGAAAAAAGAAGTTGTGTTT
>CANHJY010000049.1 GCA_947461185.1 Flavobacteriales bacterium | reverse complement strand
GGAGGGTTTTTAATTATTCCAGTTTTAGTTAGTTTATGCAATCTTCCAGTAAAAAAAGCAATTGCAACCTCTTTAGCTATAATTGCAATTAACGCGAGTATAGGTTTTACAGGTGATATAAGTAAAGGTATTGTTATAGATTACACCTTATTGTTGTATTTTTCAATCTCATCCCTTCTGGGAACATTTATCGGGTTAATTATAGGTAAATCCATTAATGAAAATCAATTAAAAATAATATTCGGTTGGTTTGTTTTGATAATGGGAGTATTTATCTTTGTTAAAGAACTCTTTTTTTAGATTTTATAAATTTCCAAACGTTAAATTAAAGGTATACAATAATGAAAATCGAACAAATTTACACAGGTTGTCTTGCTCAAGGAGCTTACTATATCGTTTCTGATAATGAAGCGGTAATTATTGATCCACTTCGTGAAACTCAACCATATACATCAAGAGCTGATATTGATGGCGTTAAAATCAAATATATTTTGGAAACCCATTTTCATGCTGATTTCGTAAGTGGTCACATTGATTTATCAAAAGTAACAGGAGCGCAAATTGTTTATGGACCAAATGCCAATCCGGAATATCCGGTTCATATTGCAAAAGATGGCGAAATTTTAAAGTTTGGTAATGTATCAATCAAAGTTCTTCACACCCCAGGTCATACAATGGAGTCGACATGTTATTTACTTTTGGATGAAAAAGGAAATGAGCACGCCATTTTTACTGGAGATACCCTTTTTATTGGTGATGTAGGTAGACCAGATTTAGCTCAAAAATCTGCTGATTTGACAATGGAACAATTGGCAGAAACACTTTACCATTCATTACGAAACAAAATCATGACGCTACATGATGACGTAATAGTTTATCCCGCACATGGAGCGGGAAGTGCTTGTGGAAAGCATATGAGTAAAGAAACTGTAAGTACAATTGGCGCCCAAAAAGCAACCAATTATGCTTTGCGAGCCGATATGACTGAAGTCGAATTTGTGAAAGAAGTTACTGACGGGTTAATGCCTCCTCCAGGATATTTTGGAATGAATGTTCATTTGAACAAATCAGGTTATGACAATATTGATGATGTAATGAAAAGAGGGTTAACATCCCTCAACCCTGAACAATTTGAAATGTTGGCAAATGATACTAATGCCATTATTTTAGATACCCGAAATGCTGAGGAATTTTCAAAAGGATTTATCCCGAATAGTATCAATATCGGTTTGGATGGTCAATTTGCACCGTGGGTAGGGGCAATGTTACCAGATGTTAAGCAGGAAATTTTAATTATTGCCGACAATGGGAGAGAAGAGGAAACCGTTTCTAGGTTGGCTAGGGTCGGATATGATTATGTTTTAGGTTATATGGAAGGCGGTTTTCAATCATGGTCGAATGAAAATAGAGAATTGAATACGGTTGAAAGGCGTGACGCCAGTGACGTTAATAATTTTATACTTAAAGGATTTCGTGTAATTGATGTTAGAAAACCTGCAGAATTTCAAGCAGAACATGTACTAGATGCTATGAATATTCCCCTCGATTTTATTAATGAAAGTATGGCTGAATTTCCTAAAAATGAAGACTTTGTTTTACATTGTGCAGGTGGGTATAGAAGTATGATTGCAGCTTCAATTTTAAAATCAAGGGGTTTCGACAATTTTATTGAAATCAGGGGTGGATTCAATTCGATTTTGAAATCAGATGTGAAAACAACTCAATTTATTTGTCCTACGAGCGGAAAGTCATGACAAAAATATGCAAGAAATTAACCTTGATGTCGTAAGAAATATTCTTAAAAAACGCCCAGAAGATGCATACAAGAATAATTTCGGACATGCGCTTCTAGTCGCTGGCTCAAAAGGAAAAATTGGCGCCGCTGTGTTGTCTTCAAAGGCATGTATGAGAAGTGGAGTAGGCTTAGTTTCTGTTTGTAGCACGAATGGTAGTGCTCCAATTTTTCATGCTGCGTTACCTGAGGTTATGGTTTTGGAAGATGCCAATAAAAATTTTTTAACCAAAATCCCTGAACATGAAAATTATTGCGCATACGGGATTGGACCAGGCATTGGCACTCAAGATGAAACTATTGATTCGCTAGAGCTATTTTTAAAAGAAAACAAGAAACCGATTGTGCTTGATGCAGATGGGATTAATGCAATTTCTTTAAGACCAAAACTTAGAAGTTTACTTAATACAGCGGTTCTAACTCCACATGTCGGAGAATGCAAAAGTCTACTTGGAATTTGGAGCAATGAAATAGAGAAATTTGAAAAAATTCAATCTTTTGTTGAAGATACACGGTCAGTATTAGTATTAAAAGGAGCTCAAACAAAGATATTTTCACCAGGATGTAAAATATTTGTCAATACTACTGGTAATCCTGGAATGGCGAAAGCTGGCTCTGGAGATGTCCTGACGGGAATAATAACAGCTTTATTAGCCCAAGGATATGCATCACTTCATGCAGGGCTTGTTGGAGTGTTTGTGCATGGTTTAGCAAGTGATTTGGCTATTGAAAATGGTTCAAATTACAGCTTGTTAGCATCAGATATCTGTGATTTTTTACCGAAAGCTTTTCGAAATATTTTGGGTGAATAATCAGCTTTGTTTGCCAATTATACCTTTTTAAACTTTAAACCTTAAACTCCCTTGAACCTTAATCTTCCAAAGTATCATTTTCCGTTTCAAAGGTTAGCAATATTTTGTCAATTCTCAATCCATCGATATCCATAATCTCGTATTCACAAGTTCCATCATGAACTTTATCACCGGTATTAGGAATTTTCTTTAAATGATCCAACATGAAACCAGCCACCGTTGTATATTTGGAAATATTGTCTTCGATAATTTCCTTTTGAAAAAATTGATTGAGTTCAAAAATTAAAGTCTTACCATTCACTAAATAAGACCCATCGGTTCTCTGAATTATGTCAGCTGACTCATGCTCGTCTTCATCTGGCAAATCACCAACTATTGCTTCAATTAAATCATGTAATGTTATTATTCCAATGACGCCACCATATTCATCTATTACAGTGCCTATATATTGTTTTTTAGACTTAAATAAACTCAATATTTTGAATGCAGGCGTATTTTGAAAAATAAATATCGGTTTCTCCATGATTTGCTTTATTTCAAACCCTGAATTATTGTGGTTTTCCAGAAAATCTTTTATCGTAATAACACCTTTAATATTTGAAATTTGATTGTCACAAACAATAAATTTGGAATGAACACTTTTTAATAATTGTGTAAGTATATCCTCTTTGGTATCAACTAAATTTATCCATTCAACCTCCGTACTGTGAGTCATTAGCGATTTTGCTGTTTGATCGGTGAAATAAAATAGATTTTGGTGGACTTGACTCTCATCCGTTTCTAATACACCTTGTTTTCCTGCATTAATCAGCATGAATTTTAATTCTTCTTCAGACATATGATCACTATCAGACTCTTTTACCCCGAATGGCTTGAGGAATAAATTCGTAGAAAACGATAAAAGCTTAACAAATGGAAACGTAGCTAAAGTGAAATATTTAATAATTGGAGCACAAAAAAGAGCGATTTTTTCTGAGTAATTCATTCCTATAGTTTTGGGAACTAATTCACCTATAACTATGGTGAAATATGTTATGGAACCAATTACTATGAACAATGAAACGAAATGAGTATACGACCCAAATAAATCAAAATCTTTTAAATAAAATTCTAAATCATCAGTTAAATTAGCCCCTCCATATGCTCCGGAAATGATTCCGATGAGAGTGATTCCCACTTGAACCGATGATAAAAAATTTTCAGGTTTTTCAAGCAATTCGAGAATTGTTAAGGCTCTTCCATTTCCTTGTTCAGCTAAATGTTGAATTTTATTTTTTTTTACTGAAACTAGCGCAATTTCAGACAGCGCAAAAAAGGCATTTAAAAAAGTTAGAATTAGAATGACTAATATTTCCATTAATGGTGGCGTTAAAAAAAGAACCCTGCATCGCAGGGTTCAATGTTATTATAAATCTTCATTTTCGTCATCTTCATAGAAATCAACTTCTTCATCCTCTTTTTTATAATTCAAAAGGTCTTCATCCCAATCGTCATCATCATCGTTGAAAAAGTTATTGCTTTTACCACTTTTTTTGTAGGCATTCATTTTTGGTTTTTTCGCCCCCCTATCAGCATCCCAATCTTTTGTAGACTTCTTGTCTTCTTTTTTCTTTCTTGGTTCGTTTTTTAAATTATCAATTGCGATAACAGGAACGGAGGTAAAATCACCATTTTCTTTTGGTGCTCTTGGAATAAAATCTAAATCCTTTTCAAGGCCCTTACTTTTTGAGTCATTTGGCGGTTTTGAAAAAGATTCATTAGGTTTATTTCTGAAGTCAGGTCGAGAGAAATTATTGCTTTTTGGTCGATTATCACTGCTACGTTGCTCAGCTTCTTTAACAGCTAATGGACGACCATTGATAATTTTACCATCTAAAGAAGAAATAGCCTTGAGGGCATCTTCTCTGTTGGCCATTTCAACAAAACCAAAACCTCTTGATTTACCTGTTTCTTTGTCAGTTGCTACATTTGCCTTAATTACAGGTCCGTAATCTGAGAATAATGTTTTTAATTGTTCTCCGGTAACACCAAAATCTAATTTGGCGACAAAAATACTAGTCATAAAAAAAATAAAAAAAGCGTAGACAATTAATTTAAGTGTTAATAATACCCGAAAATAGAACTTTTTTTTTTGTTTCAGTAAAAACGTGTATATTTTTCTAAAAAAATACAATGAATGCATTAATACTTGGTGCAACTGGTTTGGTTGGACATGAATTGTTAGAACATTTAATTATGGATAATCGGTTTTCAAAAATTGATCTATTAAGTAGGAGGGAGTTGGATTTACGATCGATAAAGGTAACTAATCATGTATTAGATTTATCTAATGTTCATGCTTTGCCTTATGTTAACCATCCGGATGTTTTGTTTATCACATTTGGTACAACAATTAAGAAGGCCGGTTCAAAACATAATCAATTCAAAATCGATGTTGTAATACCCTACAAGATAATGAAATTGGCTAAAGAAAAAGGTGTGAAGAAATGTGTTTTAATATCCGCATTAGGTGGGTCAAAATATTCCCCTTTTTTCTATTCAAGAATGAAAGCAAATCTGGAAGATAGAGCAAAAGAAATAGGGTTTGAACAACTTATAATAATTAAACCTTCCGTTCTTGAAGGACCTAGAATTGAAAAAAGAAGAGGCGAAGAAATTTCTGTGAAGATCGGCAATGCTATTGCAAAAACGGGATTGATTGACAAATATAAACCTGTTGGAGCTAATGAACTTGCCAAAAGCATGATTCAAAGTGTATTTGAATTTAAAGATGGAAATCATAGTGTTTCGTCTAATAAAATAAGCCGATTAGCCAAAATTTATACAGACAATGAATGGAAATATAAAATAGAAGAGTATTAATTGATTGTTTGAAAAGGCTGTCTAAAAACCAGAGATTTACCTAAGGAGTTTTCATCTGCATATTGTAATTCTGTACCCACTGAAACACCCCTTGACAAACAAGTAATTAAAATTTCTTTACTGCTCAGTTTCTTGTATAAATAATAATTTGTTGTATCACCCTCCATCGTTGGGCTTAATGCAAAAATAATCTCATTAATGTTGCTACTTTCAACCCGGTCAAGTATACTTAAAATATTCAAATCTCCGGGGCCAATACCCTCCATTGGTGAAATCAAACCACCTAAAACGTGATAACCTCCTTTAAAGGTGCCCGTCGCCTCTATTGCCAAAACATCCCTTACATCTTCAACGATACAAATTATACTCAGGTCTCTATTTGGATTACTACAAATTGAACAAATATCCGTATCAGAAACATTACCACAAATTTTACAATTCTTTAGAAATGCCTTCAAATCATTAATCGATTTTGTAAATGAATTAATTTCAACTTCATTTCTTTTTAATAAATGCAAAGCCAAGCGCAAGGCAGTTCGCTTACCAATTCCCGGTAAGGAGGAGAGTTCTTCAACAGCCCTTTCTAAATATTTTGAAGGTAATGTCATCTTTCAAAATTACTTAATCGTTTTGCGAATATTGCAATTCAAGCGTTATTCTTTTAAACATAATGACGAGGATTTCCTTCATTTAATTGTAAATTTGAATTCTCACAGATCCTGATGGCTATTAAAGAGTTGAATATTAAAAACAAACGAGCAAAGTTTGAATACCATCTTTTGGATGCTTTCACTGCAGGAATACAGTTAAAAGGGACTGAAATAAAAAGTATTAGGTTGGGTAAAGCTAGTATTTTAGAAGCTTATTGCATTTGCCAGTCAGGTGAAGTGTTTATTAGAAATATGCATATTTCTGAATATGAAAATGCATCATTTTACCATCACAAGCCGAGGTCAGATCGAAAATTGCTTTTAAATAAAAAGGAGATTCAGAAGATTTCAAAATTTCTTCTAGATAAAGGAAACACTTTAATTCCGCTTAAATTATTTCTTTCTGATAAAGGATGGGTTAAAATTGAAATAGCACTTGCCCAGGGTAAAAAATTGCATGATAAACGTCAAGATTTAAAAGAGAAGGATGATAAAAGAGAAATGGACCGGGCAATGAAAAGGTAGTTATATAAATCCTAGTCCTATGAGATGAAACCAATGATAATTTGAGAAAATAAATATCAGCATTAAAAAAGGTGAAATCAACAAGCTCAAATAATAAATTAAAGTATAAAAACTCTTTTTCCGTCTATAAAAAAAAGCTAACGCTGGCAGAAGAAAAATAATTATTAACAAGGGACCAAAAGCATAGAACGTTAATTTTACTGGAAAAATGTAATCGTTGTATGGACCAGCACAAATTATTTTAATGGGTTCATGAAATAACCATGATTCACATAGGATTAGTTGATCGTTATTCTTCAAGTATTCTAAGTTAAAGGATGAAACCCAATATTTGGAGCCATTTTTTGTTTTTAAAACAGATAAATAGTCCCAATCATTAAATGAAGAAACATTTTCAGCATAATGTGAAATTTCTATATTTTTTTGATGCTGTGGTAAGAACATGTCCAGAGTTATCAAAAAGCTCAATAAAATCCCTGTAATAGAAGAAACTTTAATAATTAGCCACTTTTTTCCTTGAAATAAAGATTGGAAATATCTTTCTTGTTCAATTTGTTCTTTTCTTATTTGATCATAATAGCGCTTTTTTGCTTCTTTTATTCGTTCCTCGTTGGTATTACTTGATCTATTTTTACTACGAATTTCTTTTGGAGGATCCTTTTTGCCAGTTAATATTTCATAAGCCTCAGCTATTTCAATAAATTTCTTTTGTGCTTCTAAAGATGGGTTTTTATCTGGATGATATAATAATACTAGTTTTCTGTATCGCTTTCTGATAGTGTTATGGTCAGCACCAATTTCAAGTCCAAGAATTTTATAATATCTTGATACCGACATCACTTATCAGATTAATGGTTTCCAATCGATTTATTTTGCCTGATTCAGTTCTCACGAATTCAGGGAGTGCAAAGACTTCTTTAGGAATTTCGTAGTTGTTCAAAATATTTAAAAAATCTATTTTTTTTAATTGAATTAATTCAGAATTCTCGATTACCAGAATTAATCTTTCACCAAGATATTTATCGCTTTTGCTAGTTACAAAAAACGGAGTTTGAATAATTGAATTTATTTTAGATTCAATAACTTCTGGAAATATTTTTATTCCACCACTATTAATCGCAAAATCACTTCTTCCAATCCATTCAAACTGTTCATCATTAATCAAATTTACTATTTCATTAGTCACTATTGGCTGATCTAAAATTTCAGGATAGTCTACAATTAATTTATTCTCACTCAGTGAAAACTTTATTCCATCCATGGCGTTGTACACATTTTTTCTATCAACTCCTATTTGTCTAATAGCAAAATGTGAAAGCGTTTCTGTCATACCAAAAGTATGAAAAACATTAATATTTATTTTTGACATTTTATTTTCAATTTCAATAGGTAAAGGAGCGCCACCTATAATTATTTTGCCGATTTTACTTAGTTTTTCTGAATTGTAATTCAATGAATTTATAAGTTGCATCGGAACCATTGCGCAAAAATCTATTTTCTGATCAATTTCTTGTAATGGATTCGCATTCAATTGACCAATATTTAAATTAAAATTCCCAACAATCGATCTTACAATCATCATCTTACCCCCAATAGTTTGTGGTGATAAGCAAAGTAAGACATTTGAATTTTCAGAAATTCCAAAATGAATATTTGTTTTTTTTGCTGAAATAATCATTTTTGATTTCTTTACCTCGATTTTTTTGGGTGTTCCAGTCGAACCAGATGTCATCAACGAAATCCATGAGGAATCACTATACCACTCATTAAAGAAAGAATTTACTTCTTCGTTCAGAATATTTGTGTTAAATAATTCTATGAGCTTCATTTTTTATTTTTTTGGAATAGTTTTTGTAATTGCTGGAAAATGTTATTTAAAATTAGTTTGCGTTTATTTAAGTGCAATGTTATAACTAAAAAGATTAATGAACAAATTCGAATTAAAATGAAGAGAATAGTTTTTACTGCAGCTTTAGGTCTTTTGTTTGTAACATTTGCATTTAAATCAAACGATATTAATGTAAATTTTTCTGATTCCGCATTGCAAGGAATTGATTTTTCAGGAATATCATTTGAAGAGGCAAAAACAAAAGCAATTGAAAACAATCAACTAATTTTTGTTGATGCATACACAACATGGTGCGGTCCTTGTAAACAAATGGCTGCAACATCTTTTAAAGATGATGAAGTAGCCAACTTGTTCAATGAAAAATTCATTAATCTTAAAATCGATTGCGAAGAAGAAACTGAAGGAGTGCAATTTGCTAAAGATTATAAAATAAAGGCATATCCTACACTATTAATTATCAATGGTGAAGGGACAGTAGTTAAAAGGGTAATAGGGTATCATTCAGCGTCGGAGCTGATAAACCTAGCCAATTCTGTTGACTAACAAGTTAAATAAAAGCAAAAATGATCGAAGAAAGCTCCCTGCCATGGCGGGGAGCTTTTTTTATTTAACAGCTGTCTAGTCCTGAAATAGCGATACATAAAATTTATCGTTATGGAAAAAGATTTTTGAATTATTATATCAAAATCGATAAGATATAAACGATTCATATATAATACTATTTTATGTAGTTTGATGATTGCCTATTCCAAAAAGTAAATTTCAAAATTTCGTTAATCTATATGGTGGAAAAATATTTTTACTATAAAGAATTAATGAAATACCAAGAATTTTTAGAGGTCAATCAAAGTTTCAAGAATTTTATAAAACATATGTATTTGAAGTCGATATACAATCAATCAAGTATACAGCATGTATAACAATGTCAAACAAAGAAATTTAAATTAATACAAATAAAAAAGGGTTGCCAACGACAACCCTTTGTAAAATATAAATGAAAGATTATTTCTCTTTATCCATTTTTTCTTTCAATTCTGCTAAAGCATCCAAATCACCTAATGTAGATTTTTCAGTATTTTGGTTAATAGCCTTCACAGCTTGAGAAGTTGATGAACCACCAGATTTCTTCGCGGAAGATTTTCCGGATGCAGATTGACGGTCTTCACCTTCTTCAAAAGTACGAGTATGAGAAACAACAATTTTCTTCGCTTCTTTGTTGAATTCAATTACTTTAAATTCTAAAGTTTCTTCAACTTGTGCGTTTGAGCCATCCTCTTTCTTCAAATGTTTAGAAGGACAAATACCTTCAACACCGTATGGTAATGCAACGATACCGGATTTGTCTTTGTTCTCAATGATAGTACCCGTATGAAGAGAACCTTCAGTGAAAACATTTTCAAAAACATCCCAAGGATTTTCTTCCAATTGTTTATGACCTAAAGAAATTCTTCTATTGTCTCTGTCAATTTCTAAAACAACAACTTCCATATCATCACCAACTTTGCAGAATTCAGATGGGTGTTTGATTTTCTTTTGCCAAGATAGATCTGAAATGTGAATCAATCCATCAACACCTTCTTCAAGCTCTACAAAAACACCAAAATTGGTGAAATTGCGAACTTTAGCATGATGC
>CANHJY010000048.1 GCA_947461185.1 Flavobacteriales bacterium | reverse complement strand
TCAAATTTTGGTTTAATATTGAGTTGCGTTGGATTTAATTCAATAGCTAATCCTTCATAATTCAATTGTAATTCTCTTACAGAAATTGGTGGAATGGCATTTTCATTTAACCATTTGTTTAATTCATTATTTAAAATTTGAGGAATACTAAATGCTTTAATATTTAAGTTCTTACCCTGTAAAACATAACTTGAATTGTCTTTCGTTTTGGCAACTGCAGGCGTTAACGTCCCATTTAAACTTATTTGTTTTTCGTTGATGTCCAGCGCTAACGCTAATTTTGAAAATGTTCCATTTTCATCCTGTATTTGATAAAACAAGTCAAAAAGGGCATCAGAAGTCACTCTCCTTGAGTTGAAAATTCCAGTATTTTCTGTTGTAATTATTTCCTCGGATAATTTTGATAATTCGGCTATTTGAACATCTTTTTGCATTGGAAATAAAATGAGGCCTACATTGTGATTACATACCTTTTTGAATTTGTCGTTGTCAGAAACATTTTCCAGGAATTGTGATGTGTCTTTTACATGACATAAAATTCCATTGTAATCTTTTTGATTTCGCGAAAATTGAAAAAAAATGAAATCGTTATATAGATCAATTCCATTGAAATTTTCGATTAAACTGCTTCGGTCTATTGAATCTTCATCAGCAGATTTTATCTTCTGTTCGATGATATCCTTGATAAGGTTTTGATTGGAAGGGTCCTGTTTGTAGAATAATAATTCTCTGTAAAATTTCTGAATAATATTATTCGCATAAACCCTTACTGCGAACTTTGTGTCTTTCGGTAAGTAGGTTGCAAGATTATCTTTGGGATGATTTTTTAATGCCGCCGCTGTCCAAATAATCAACCACATTGATAAAAACAGGAAAATTAAACTTAACGCAGAAAATAACCACTTTTTAAATTTCATATTCAAAATTAGATTAATTACGAAATACTACCTTTACAATATGAAATTATTATCAGGAATTATTTTACGTTTAATGGGTTGGAAAATTAACGCTGAGGTTCCTGAAAATATCAATAAATGTGTTCTTGTCATGGGGCCTCATACATCAAATTGGGATTTTGTAATTGGAAGATTAGCATTTTTTTATCTAGGAATAAAACCAAAAATAATTATTAAAAAAGAGCTGTTTCGACCTCCGCTGGGATGGATTTTAAAAGGTTTAGGTGGAATTCCGGTAGATCGAAAAAAGAAAAATAATATGACTGACTACGCTGTGAATTTATTTGGCGAAAATGAAAAGTTATTTTTATTGTTCACCCCAGAAGGAACCAGAAAATACAACCCCAATTGGAAAAAAGGATTTTATTACATCGCTAAAAAAGCAAATGTGCCTATTGTGATCTGCTACATGGATTATTCAACTAAAACGGGGGGGATATTCAAAGTCTTGGAACCAATGAACACGGCCGAAGAAACAACTGATTACATAAAATCTGTACTTAGACAATTCAAAGGTAAATTTCCCGAGAAGGGGATTAATTAACTTTTTTAAATGTGTCAGTTTTTTTGTCATATCCATAGGGGCAATGTTTACAGCCGCTCTTACAGCAATATCCTCTCTTTAAATGATATGATTCTGTAAAAACTATATGTCCTTCTGGACTTAAGTAATAATCCTCTTCTGATAAGTTACCTTTTTTTGAAAAACCTGACATCTCGTTATCCATCTCCCAGAATTACTAATTTCGTGAATGTATTAAAAAGTTTATGTTCGCTACGAATAAATCTATTGAACAATGTATTAGTATTGAGAAGTTTAACAAACGCAATATTAAATTGTTCATGAAGCGTGACGACCTCATAGATTTGGAAGTCTCAGGGAACAAATGGCGGAAATTAAAATATAATATAGAGCATGTTTTACAACACAAATTACAGGGTGTTTTAACCTTCGGAGGGGCGTATTCCAATCATTTGTTGGCGACTGCATCTGCTTGTCAAAAATTCAATTTAAAGTCAATTGCGATAGTTAGGGGAGAGGAGTTAGAAAAAGAATCGAATTGGGTGTTAAAACGATGCGCTGAACTGGGAATGCTGCTGATTTTTGTGCCAAGAGAAACATACAAATTGAGAAATGATTATGATTACCGAAATCAATTGAAGTTAACTTATCCAGGCATGTATATTATTCCGGAAGGTGGAGCCAATTTTATGGGTATGATCGGTTGTCAGGAAATATTAATGGAATGTCAAAGTAAATATGACCATATTTTTGTTGCTTTAGGAACAGGAACTACTGCCACTGGAATTGCGAGCACAATATCTGGTGACACCAAGTTAAACGTTGTGTCAGCCTTAAAAGGTGTTGATGTGATTGAAACGCTTGATGCCTTGTACAGGAGTTACGGTTTTTCGGATTTAGATATAAATGACTGGCTGGAGTGCATTGTACCTCATGAAAATGGACATTGTGGTGGATACGGAAAAACGTCAAATGAACTTTTAGAAAAGATCGTTGACATCCAAAAAACAACCAGTATCGAATTGGATCCTATTTATACTGGAAAAGTTTGGATAGCTATGGAAGATTGGATTGAAAAAGAGAATATTACGAATTCGACTATTTTATTTATTCATACTGGGGGTTTACTAGGGGGAAAAGAAATCATGAATGCATTCCGGGCTAGTAAAAAATGAAAAACAAGGTCAACGACTTAAAAGTTTCAAAATTTCAGCTGCTTCTTTTACGTCATGAACCCTAAGAATAGATGCACCTTTTAATACGGCAAGTGTGTTCAAAATAGTAGTGCCATTTAAAGTTTCGGAAGTTTCAATTGCTAATTTTTTGGCAATCATCGATTTTCTTGAAATTCCAACCAATATCGGTCTTTCCAAAATGTGTAAATCTTGAAAAAAATGAAGGATTTGATAATTCTGGTCTAATGTTTTTCCGAAACCAAATCCTGGATCTATTACAACATCATTGATGTTTTTGGATTTTAATAAACCTATTTTTTCTGAAAAGTATCGGGTCATTTTTTTGAATAAATCGATATTTTCTTCAACCCTATGCATGTTTTCAAAAGTTGATGGGCAATGCATTAGAACATAAGACAGTTTGTAAGAGGATACAACATTTAAAAAATTGGAGTCAAATTGAAATCCACTGATGTCATTCACCATATCAACACCTTCATCTGCACATTGATTTAGGACTTCAGACCTAAAAGTATCAATGGAAACTATAATATCTGGAAATTCTTTTTTAATAATACTAACAGCATTTTTTGTTCTTTCTAATTCTTCATTAATTGTAATAAGTTGACTATTTGGTCGAGTTGAAAATCCTCCAATATCAATAATTGACGCACCATCTTTAATCATTTTTTCAACCTCAATCAGCAACTCCTTGGTTGTCGTTCGGCTTTTAGCAAAAAATGAATCAGGAGTCAAATTGATGATACCCATAATTTTTGGCGATTTTAAATCGATTAATTTATCCTTCACCTTCAAATGGTTCATTTTAGGAAAATGTGTATCTTCAACCCGCGAATTTATCATGGTCAATTTATGAGTCAGACTAATTTAGAATACACAAATATAATCAATCATTGCCGTGATATTTTTATAAAAAAAACGAAAGATTATGGTACAGCTTGGCGTATATTGCGTCCGAGCTCTTTAACAGATCAATTGTTTATTAAGGCGCAACGCATTAGAACTATTCAAGAAAGTGGGGAGAATAAAGTAGGAGAAGATATCCAGGATGAATTCTTGGCAATTGTGAATTATTGTGTAATGGCTATTATTCAATTAAAAGAACACAATCTTGATAAATTGGATTTGAATGAAAATGAAGCTTTGACTTTATATGACAAATATGCAAATGAAGCTTTTGATTTGATGGCAAAAAAAAATCACGATTATGGTGAGGCATGGAGAGACATGCGTGTTAGTTCATTGACCGATTTGATTTT
This sequence comes from Flavobacteriales bacterium, assembly GCA_947461185.1. Lineage (GTDB taxonomy): Bacteria > Bacteroidota > Bacteroidia > Flavobacteriales_D > Crocinitomicaceae > M0103. Next base: position 6,243 of record CANHJY010000048.1, on the reverse strand, counting down.
GGTGAAAATTCTTAGGATAAAGCAAATTGAGGATAATCAAGGTAAAACGATTATAAGCGAGGGAATAGACGCTAATTATTTCGATATGCTCAACTATGCTGTTTTTGCATTGATTCATCTTTCTAATGACTAGTAAAATGAAAAATCAGTTAAGCATTGGAGGTAGGTCTTTGGTCTTTAATTTTTTGTTTGTTTTTCTTAGTATAACAGGTTTAATTTTTATTCTTCTGGGCTCTCATCCATCCCAAATTGAAAATTTTACACTTTTTAATTTCATAGGATATATTACATTGACTTTATCAATTGGCGGATTGATTCTGTTTCAAGGTAATCTATTGATGGCGAATATTGCACGATGGTTGGTTGGCAGTATTTTTATTTTCTCAGGTATTATAAAGTTAAATGATCCCGTGGGGTTTGCTATTAAACTTGAAGAATATTTTCAAGATGGAGCATTGGCATATAGAATTAAAGAATGGTTTGGAGCTCCCGGGTTTTCTTTAGAATTTCTTCAAGATTATGCTTTTTTCTTGGCAATAGTATTAACTGCAATAGAGTTAATTCTTGGCGTTTTTCTCATTATAGGTGCTAAAATGAGATCGGTGGCTTTTTTCTTACTTGGAATTATGTTGTTTTTTACCTTTTTAACTTGGCATACGGCATCCTGTGATCCCAATTCATCTTATTGGGACGAAAACACCTACCCTTTAAATGAACTTCGAATTCAAAAAATACTTTCCAATCCAAAAGCAGATCCTTCCATAAAAATTGTTGATAGAACAGATCTTTCTGTAACACTTCTTGAACAAAAGAAACCACAATGCGTAACTGATTGCGGTTGTTTTGGTGATGCGCTTAAGGGCTCAATTGGAAGGTCTTTAACGCCTTTAGAATCTCTTTTTAAAGATTTAATTTTACTCTATCTTACGATCTGGATATTGATTGCTCGGAAACGGATTAAACCTAATTTGAGAAATGAAAATATTCAATATTTATTGGCTTTTCTTGGCTTAATAATTCTTTTATCTTGGCTTTTCAGTTGGTATTTTCCGATAGGCTTTTCTTTATTTTTAATTTTAGGTTCCTTATGGATGAACCGATCTGGCGGACCGCTTTTGGGCAATTATTTTGGTAGCGCACTCTTTATTTTGGTCTCCTTCTCCATTGTTTTGATTTATGTATTGCGCCATGATCCCATAAAAGACTTTCGACCTTTTGCCATTGGAAATGATTTAAATGAAAAGATGACAGATGGTAAACCTGGTGTTTATAAAGTGGAATATCTTATCAAAAATTTAAAAACCGGAGATACCAGGTCTTATTCTGATAAGGAATATTTTAATGATGCAGCCTTGTGGGACACTTTGAACTACCAAATAATAAAACAAATACAAAAGGAAATTAGTCCAGAAATACCGGCATCAATAGGGATGCAATTTAATCCTTTGTTGGAATTGAATGGATTATCAGTATCCTCATTAAATGATTATTCTTTAAGGACCGTATTCTCGAAATATCCCAAAACAGCCGTTCGTGTTAACAACACGGAAACCTCAAAAGATTCCATTGTAAGTTGGAATACCTTTAATTCTTCAAATTTTAACAAAACTAATTATAGCTACCTATCCATGGTAAATTCAGATGATGCATATTCCAATGCCATACCGTTCAGAGACATCATGAATAACTATGACCAGGTTGTGCTTATCGTATCTGATAATATCAATACGGCTAATTGGTCAGATTTTGAGGAATGGAAAGAAATGATTCAGTTGTACAGGAATAACAAAGTTCCATTTTTTCTAATAACGAGATGTAGTTTAAAGGAACAAGCTGAATTCAAGAAAAACTTAGGATTTCCTATTATTGTTTTGCAAAATTATGATGAAACAGGCTTGAAAATAATTTCACGGTCTAACCCATCCATGTTAATTCTCAAAAAAGGAGTCGTGAGTGAGAAATATACATCTTATGGTCTTCCGAATATGGAAGATTTGAAATCAATTTTACAGTAATGACTAAAAGACCAAAAATTGTTGCCGGCAATTGGAAAATGAATTTATTGCAAAATGAAGCCAAACTGCTTGCACAATCTTTAAATAATGGTGTTCAATCTATTCATAATGATAATCTAATTGTTTTGGTTTTTCCTGGATTTACGCTTCTAAATACTACCTCCCAATCGGCAATTCATTTTCAAGTAGGAGCTCAAAATTTTTATCCTGAAAAAAATGGTGCGTATACTGGGGAAGTATCAATTGAGCAATTGCAAGATTTGAATTTGAAATATGCTTTGGTTGGACATAGTGAAAGAAGAATCATATTCAGTGAGTCAAATACACTTGTTAGGTCAAAGTTACTTACAGCTATTGACAATGATATCACACCTATACTTTGCATTGGAGAGACTTCCGATATACGAGATCAGAAACAACATTTTCAATACATAGCATCTCAGCTTAAGGATGCGCTCAATGATTTGAATCCGCATCAAGTAGCTAAAATTATTATTGCATACGAACCAGTTTGGGCAATTGGTACAGGAATAACAGCGACTGCCCAACAAGCAGAAGAAATGCATGCATTTATTCGAAATTGGTTTGCAGAAAATTTTAACATTGAAATTGCCAATAGTATCCCCATCATTTATGGCGGCAGCTGTAACGATTCCAACGCTTTAGAATTATTCTCTTGCCCAAATGTGGATGGAGGATTAATAGGAGGTGCATCACTTAATGTAAATCAGTTTCTTTCAATTATTAAAACAATAAATGGATTATCTTGAACTCATTGTTGAAATAGAACCCAGAGATCCTTGGTCGGAAATACTAATTGCACAATTAGCCGAATCAGGATTTGAAAGCTTTGTGGATACCGAAAACGGTATTATGGCTTATGCCCAAATTAGCGATGTTGACATTGATAATCTATTAAAGGATACCTTTTTAGATAAACATCAATTAGAAACCAACCAGCATCTCTTATTTAATTTTGATTGGCGTTATAATATTATTCCTAAACAAAATTGGAACGAAGCCTGGGAAAAGGAATTTCATCCTGTACATGTTGGAGATTTACTAACTATTTACGCACCTTTTCACGATAAAAAATGTATAATAGGTATGGGCGTGGAAATTTTGCCGAAAATGTCTTTTGGCACTGGGCACCATCAAACTACCTTTTTAATGTCGAAAGGACTTTTTGATTTGATTCCTTTCCCACAAAATGTTCTTGATATGGGCACAGGTACTGGTGTACTCGCAATCGTTTCAGAAAAGTTAGGTGCTCAAAAAATTGTAGCGGTCGATATTGAGACTTGGTCGGTTGAAAATACCATTGAAAACGCGCATAGAAACAATTGTCAAAATATTGAGGCACATTGCGGCGATGTAGATATTTTGACTGGAAGTAACTATGACTTAATTCTTGCTAACATCAATAAAAACGTACTAACGCGCCATTTGCCTTTTTATGCCGATATGCTCAAACAAGGAGGTCAACTTTTTTTAAGTGGTTTTTTTACAACTGATGCGGATGAGTTGCTTTTATTGGCCAAAAAATATAATTTTAAACTTGTCGCTATGGAATCACTGGAAACCTGGGCTTTTCTGAAATTAATTAAAAATTAAATCAAATGAGATTATTTCTTCTTCTATTTTTCTGCGGATTTTTATTTCAAGGTTTCGCTCAGTTATTTACCAATGACAGACAAAAATTCATTAAAGAATTTCCTAAAACCATAACTACCTATGGCACCCAATCTGACATTAAATTTGTTCAGGAAAAACTTGTACCTTTTTTGACAAGCACAAGCACTTGTTCAGATGTTCAATTCACAAAGTTAATGGAGACTTCAAGTGCTTTTTATGATAAGGGATTGACTATTTATCCCGATATTTATAATTATATTTTCTCCTATGCGCAACTGTTAATGAACCCTGGTGATTCCAAGAGTTATGATGCTTGGCAATTAGGTTTGGATGAAGTGTCTAAAGAAAAATCAACAAAAAAAGTTTTATCATACTTGAGTTTTTCTCAGGGATTTCTTAATGATAGACGTTTGGCGGGTAAGGAAAATAAGTTTTATTGGTTCTTTGAAAACGGAGACTATACATTTGAGTTTTCTGAACAATTAATGGTCAATTTAAATAATGGTAATCTTTCGTGTCGTTATCCAGATGCTGGTGAAGAAGCGATGAATATTGAGTTGAAGGGAACTGGTGGGGTTTACTATGTGAACGATAAACAATGGTCTGGGAAAGGTGGTGTTATAACATGGGAAAAATCTGGATTAAATAAAGACTCAACATTTGCCGAAATCCAAAATTATTATGTCGATTTTACCGATGATGCTTTTTCTGCTGATAGTGTTTTATTGACAACTAAATATTTCAGCACCAAAATTTTGGGAAATCTAACTGATAAAGCTGATGATTCAAAAAATAATAGTGATAATCTCCCTGCTTTCAGCTCAAGTGGGAATCAGTTAACTATAAAAAATATACTACCAAACATAAACTATGAAGGTGGTTTTATTTTAAAAGGATCGACCTTTGTGGGTCAGGGGTCAAAAGAAAAACCAGCCCGATTGACTTACACAAAGGATAATTCCAATCTCTTTTCTGTGTTATCGGAATCAGTAAATATTTCTACTAAAAAAATTATGTGTTTTGGATCAAAAGCGACAATTTTCATGTCGTCAGGTGATTCCATAACTCATCCTTCATGTGATTTTAGTTATAATATTGAAAAAGCCAATGCGGAATTCAGAAGAACCAATTTAGGCTTAGGATTATTACCTTTTGAAGATTCATATCACAAATTGAATATCTACGTCCCACTTATTTCTTGGGATCTGAATAATGAGTCTGTTACCTTCACCTATGATTACGGAACATCTCAAGAACAACGTTACGCTACATTTGAGTCCTTTCAATATTTCAGTGAGAAAGATTATAGTCGCTTGAAAGGTATGGATGCTATAAATCCCCTTAATGCTTTATATAATGTGAGTATAAAAAACAACAGTAAAACGCTACAGGAAGGCACAGTAGCTTCATCTCTTGGGAGGACAATTTCCCAATTAAAACCTACATTAATTGAATTGACCAATTCAGGGTTTGTCAGTTATGATGCAGACAACAAAACAATTACAATTACAGAAAAGCTAGAGAATTATGTAAATGCTAATGATGGAAAAATTGATTTTGATAATATTATGTTCGAATGTGATATGCGCCCGAAAGATACCTACCAATATACAGATGAAGACTATAAAAAAGATCCGAGTTTGAAAAAACGGGTGGAATATTACAAGAAGCAAGCTGAGGAAAGAAGAAGTTTAACAGAATTTGGAAAATTGAATTTAAAAACTTTGAGCCTTGATCTATATGCAGTAGATGAAGTATCGATTTCGGAGTCAAATAACACGACTATTTTTCCTGATGGAAATAAAATATCTGTCGGAAAAAACAGAGACTTTCAGTTTACGGGATGGATAAATTCTGGTAAAATGGAAATTAAAGCCAATTCCGCAAACTACAGTTATGCAGATCATAAAATAAACTTATTTAAAACAGATATTTCCATTTTTCGCGTGCAGCCACTAAAACCAGAGGATGGAAAAACGCCAATAGCAATGAACAGCGCAATTAGTGATATTAAAGGTGAAATTTTAGTTGATAATCCAGCGAATAGATCAGGAAAAACTGTAAAGTCAGCCAATTATCCTATTTTAAAAACTACCCAATCTTCTTTTGTTTATTATAATTATGATGCAATATTTAGCGGTGCATATGATAGCACTCGATTTTTCTACACCATAAATCCTTTTGAACTCGATAGTTTGAATTCATTTGGCGAAAAGAATTTCAGAATGAAAGGTGAATTGACTTCGGCTGGTATTTTTCCTAAAATAAAGCAGGATTTGGTAATTATGCCAGACTACTCATTCGGTTTTTCAATGGTTGTTCCTGCTGGGGGGTATGATTTTTATGGAACGGGTGCCAAGTATGACAATAAGATTGTGCTTTCCAACAATGGATTGCAGGGTGCAGGGACAATTAATTTTGTTCAATCCACATCTATTTCTAAACTTTTAACTTTTCTTCCAGATTCTACAATAGGATTAGCACAATTTAAAAATAATCCTTTGGAAACAGGAGTTCAGTTCCCAGATGTGGTTTCTGAGTCAGCATTTATTACTTACTATCCTAAAAAAAATCAACTCAAAGCAGCATCTAC
>CANHJY010000047.1 GCA_947461185.1 Flavobacteriales bacterium | reverse complement strand
CAAAAAAAGGCAAAAAACAAAATACATTAATAGATCTATACAATCAATATGATGCTGTTAAAGCAACAATAGCTGATTTAGAAAGGCAAAAATTAGAGGCAACCGAAATACTTACAGGATATCTCAACAAATTGCGCTATTATGAAGATTTATTCGGAACAAAATGGGCTCAATATACCGTCAATGATGGTTTATATACTTTTGAAGATTCAACTACTTTCGATCTTTATACGCAAGAATTTAAATTTCCAGCCTCAACGATTAAAGAAGCATTCGACGTCAAACTTATAGCTATTCCTGAAAATAGCCTTGCAAGTACCTCGGATGAAATAATGTTACATGTCAATCTCGTGGATGCCATACCAAATTATGATGCTCGATTGCAAATTGAATTAAAAGATGTTTTTCTTTCTGACAGTTGGAATTTGGATAATAACCTATTAACTGCTGCCGATAGCGTAGCTGTTCTGCAATTTTTTGAGCAAATGCTTGATAAAAAGAAAGCATTCACTTTAATCACTCGGGGTCAAGGGGTTGGAATTTGGGATTCTTGTCGTGTTATTAAAGATAAACACCCTCTAGAGTTAGGCAGCTATCCTGATACAAGAATGGACCCTAATTTTTCCAGACTAAGAAAATCTGAAGTTTGGATTGAAATTGATCGAGAAATACATATGGAAGTTAATTCATACACTGATCCTGTAAAATCGAATATGGCTATTTCGGATTCCGAATTACTCGATCTAATGCAACGCTATAAATTATCGAAAAACGATATACTCAGTGCATACAGAACAGCAACCATATTGAATAAATTGAAAAATGAATTCAGTGTATTAGCTGGGTCTTATTTGAGTCGTGAAGAAGCGAAAGTAGTTATTGACCGATTCAATAACGCACTTAATAAACAAAGAATCTCTGTTGGAGCTACATCTATTAAATGGTTAGAAATTAAACTCTAAAAAGTATCCGGGAAATTGACGAAAAAAAGTTCTTTAGAAGCTCTAGTAGCGGCTGTATATAGCCATTTATTGGATGTGTCGTCAAATTCTTGATAAGATAAAAAAGAACCGTCAACAAAAACATTATCCCACTGACCACCTTGTGCTTTGTGACATGTAACCGCATAAGCGTATTTTACCTGAAGTGCATTAAAATAAGGATTTCGCAATATCAAATCATAGCGCTTTTTTTTATTTTTTTCGAAAACATAATCCTTTTCTATTTCAAAAAACAGTGTTTTAAAAAATGTTCTAGGCAGCGATGGGCCTTCAGTATTCAATGCGTCTAAAAACACCAATAATTCAATTGGTTCTTCATTATAATCAATAAATTCTACAAGTAACCTAGCGTATTTAACATTGTATAAATGTTCGTACTTTATAACACGTTTAATCTGAATAAGTTCTCCATTCGCAATGAAACCAACTGCTGAATTTTCGGGCAACCAGAAATAACTATTTTTCACTACCATTAGCGTATCCGAAGCATTTAGAACCTCATCAAAATAAAGCACTCTTTTTCTAATCTGTTCATTATAGGCATTTGCCCTTTTATTTGAGCGCGTAATGATAATTGTTTCAGATGACGAAGCTTTGTTGTAAGAATTTTCAACACAATCTTGGAGTTCTAGTCCATTAATAAAATTAACATCACAATGCTTGGAAACGATATTTCTTATATTTTGCTTTCCATTTCGAATGGCAGTAGACAATGCTAAAATTCCTGACATTGCTTCTTGACGTACCACTTCATTTAACGAGAAGGATGAACAAGAAATATTAGGGTAATGGTGTTTAAAATATTCGATACTCAATGCAGGTGAAAAATCAGAACCAACGGGTGGCAGCTGTCCTTCGTCCCCAACAAAAATTAAAAAACAATTTTTACCCGAGAACACATATTGAATAATATCCTCGAGTAAATTTCTATAATTTGATCCTTCTTTATTGTCAACATGATCATCAGCAATCATAGAAGCTTCATCAACAATAAATAATGTTTCAGTATGCAAGTTTGGCATTATCGTAAGCTTTAATGCTTCACCTGTATCACTTCCGCTTCTATAAATCTGTTTGTGAATTGTTAAGGCTCCCTTTTTGGCCTTTAAAGCTAGAACTTTTGCAGCTCTTCCAGTTGGAGCCAAAAGCTTTGTTTTTACTTTTAAGAATCCAAGACTTTTAACTAAGGCTCCCAAAATGGATGTTTTACCAGTTCCTGCATAACCTCGTAAAATAAAAATTCTATTTTCAGAAGATTCGTAAATAAAATCATATAACCGTGTTCGTAAATCAAGCTGCTCATTTGTTAATTGATGCTCGAAAAATCTATCAAAAAGTTGTTGAAATTGAACACGAGGTTTTTTAGAATCCATTTTGATAAAATTAGTATTAATGGTCGAAATAAAAAATGATTGAATTTTTATGAAACAGCACAACCCTATTGAGGAAATTAACGTCTATTTTTATAATGATGAAATTCGCCACCAAGATTTTATTATTCTTTCTGTTTGTCAATATATTCGTAATTGCAAATCCTTTTTACTCCCAAAACATATCGGGTACTATCAATCAATATACAAACGTCACTGCCATTCAAGTTAATAATGTGACAGTTAGTAATGCCGCAAGTTTTAATGTTGGAGATAAAGTTTTACTCATTCAAATGAAAGGTGCCAGCATAACTACTGGCAATGTTTCAACATTTGGGAATATAACCAATTACAACAGTGCCGGTAAATTTGAATTCCTCATAATCGCTACAAAAAATGGAAACTCATTAACTTTTTCGAGCTCAATCTGCAACAGTTATTTAGTATCAGGATTAGTTCAGTTAGTTCGTGTGCCGGTATACGGAAATGCAACAATTACTGGAACTCTTACAGGAACAGCATGGAATGGAAGCATAGGAGGTGTTATTGCCTTAGAGGCGAGTAATTTAATTTTTAACGCAAATATTAATGGTACTGGTCTTGGTTTTAGGGGTGGAACATTAACAAATAGCTTTTTCGCATGTGGCGACCTTAATTATGCCAATGGGGTTGCAAATGCAGGCAGAAAAGGAGAAGGAATCACTGTTGCTCCTAACGGTCAAGAGGCCAATAGAGCTCCTTTAGCAAATGGTGGAGGTGGTTCTAATTCAGGTAATCCCGGAGCTGGTGGAGGCGGAAATGGTGGTTCAGGAGGAAGAGGTGGCAATGAATTTTCAGGGTCATGTGCTCCTAATATTAGCTTTGGTATCGGTGGATTAGGTTTGAATTTTTCAGGAAACAGAGCCTTTCTTGGTGGAGGTGGTGGAGGTGGATATAGAGATAATGGATTAAATGCTACTAACGGTTCCGACGGTGGAGCAATAGTGTTTATTATTTGTCCAAATATCAACGGCAATAATTTTTCCATTTTTGCTAACGGCATTGATATAAATGCTAATACAGATTCTGAAGGCGCTGGAGGAGGCGGTGCCGGGGGAACGGTTTATCTTATCTCATCAAACATCAATTCCAATTTAAATATTGATGTTAGTGGAGGTAACGGAGGAAATATTTTAAGTACACTTTGGTCAAGCGCTTGTCATGGACCTGGAGGAGGAGGAGGAGGAGGAACAGTTGTTTTTTCCAGTGCCGCAGCTCCTGCGAATACCACAACAAATATTTCTGGCGGAAATGCTGGTACCATTCTTCATCCGGGAACGCCTTGCTCGGGGACTACATTCAATGCTACAAACGGTCAAAGTGGACAGATTTTATTCAATTATCAATTTCCGATTCCTGGTTTACCGCCAGATTTAGGGGCGGATTTAACCATATGCTCAGGTGATAGTGTTACCATTTCCACAAGCACAGTTTACACCAATTATATATGGAATGATGGTTCAACGAACCCAACGCTTACTGTTTCAAACACAGGTTATTACTGGGTTGATGCACCCACAGGGTGCGGAACCTTGAGGGATTCTATTTACATTGATAATTTTTCATCAAATTTTTCATTAGGCCCTGACTTTTCAATTTGTCCCAATTCAATTGCCACAGTTTCAGTAGGAAATAATTTTTTGTCTCAGACTTGGAATACTGGTGAAATAACACCAACAATACAAGTAAGCCAAGCTGATACCATAAGTGTGGAGATAATTGATCAGAACAATTGTAGTCTTCAAGATACCTTAATTGTCAATATTTTTACCATACCAGAAAGTATACAAACGGCAAGTATTTGTTTAGGAGACAATTTTACTTTTAATGGCAATACGTATAATCAATCAGGGACTTATACGATAACACTTACTGGTTCAAATGGGTGTGATTCCTTGGCTACTCTTGAGTTGACAGTAAATCCAATACCAATTTTTAATATTAACGACACAGCAATTTGTGTTGGCGAATCTATAACTATTCAACCTTCCAGTGGATTAAATTATACATGGTCACCTGGTGTAGTAACTGACATTAATGGAAATGCTACACTCTCCCCTACTCAAACTTCAACTTATAGTATTATTGGTACTGACATGAATAATTGTAATTCTGCACCTTTAGTATTTACTTTGACCGTTTTTCAGGTACCAGAAGCTTCTTTTAATTTTTCTCCTATAAACCCCTCTGAAAATAACGCTCAAATAACATTAAACAATACGAGTGAGGGCGGTATTCAATTTACTTGGGTTATTGATGGAAATAGTTTCATAGACAATAATGATGAAATACCTTATTTGCTTCCCGCGCAAGAAGGAGACTATCCAATTATTTTAACCGCATATTCAGGAGATGGATGTGTATCGCAAGCCTTTGGCTCTGTTAGTGTTTTAAATGATTTCTCCGTATTCATACCAAATACATTTACTCCTGATGGTAATGAATTTAATAATGTTTTTATACCAATCTTTAGTAATACAAATTCACTGTATTATTATCACCTTACCATTTTCAATCGTTGGGGGGAAACAACATTTGAGACTTTCGATCCACAAATGGGTTGGGACGGCAGCTATAATAATAAAATGTGTAAGGAAGGAACATACACTTACTTGATAGAATTTGTAGAGAATTTAGATCAGACTAAGCAAATTAAGGGGCATATAAACCTCGTAAGATAATTTAAGTATTTATTCAACAAGCTTTCTTTTTCGTAATTTTATAGAATAATTTGTTGCATGCATCTTGCCATTGATTTATCTCATTACGGAATACGATTCGGAGCGCTAGAATCTGACCCGAGCACATATAAAGATTTACATTTTAAAAATCTAACTGATGTTGCTATCAAAGAAGACTTAACCGTTTTTTTTCAAGATCATGGAATAAGAATGGCTGAATTAAACGAATGTACCATTTCTTGGTCTTGTATGCGAACAACTCTTGTCCCTGGAAATATTTTTGCGGAAACATCACCGAGTGCTATTTTTTCACTTTGCTATGGTAAGCACTTCGATTCCAAGACAATTGATTATAATCGTTTGCCTGAACAATCCATCGTCAACGTTTTCGAAATCCCATTATGGGTAAAATCCTTTTTTGTAACTAAATTTCCAAGAGCCATAATTCAACAAGAAGGATCTATAATTATTAGGGGGCTATTTGGAACAGGCAGTTTTAAATTACGAGCTCTAATTAGTGTACATCATAATTATTTTGGACTCATCATTGTTGCTGAAAACAAACTTCAATTCTATTCTTGTTTTGATTATCAAAATGTTGAAGACATCATCTATCACTTCATTTTTGTACTTCAACAAAAAGAATGGTTTGGATCTGAAATTAAAATCGAAGTTTGTGGTGGGATTGGTTCTGAAAAAGACCTTATTTTAGAAATCGAAGAAAAACTTAAAAAATTTAAGGAGTTTCAGCAAAAATCTATTGTATCTAATTTCAACTTCCTCATTAACTCTCACAAATTTTGCGTATAATTAGAGGTAAATTAAAATCCAGAAGAATCGGAGTTCCAAAGAGTTTTCCTTCGAGACCAACCACAGATTTCGCAAAGGAAGGCTTGTTCAATATTATCGAACATCAAAGTGAATTAGAAAATGGAGTAGTATTGGATTTATGTTCGGGAACAGGCAATATTGCTTTTGAATTTATTTCTCGTGGCGCAAAAAATGTAACCTGTGTTGATAACAACTTTTTTTGCATTAAACACATTCGCCAAGCTGCATCGCAATTTGATGTTGACAATCAAATTGCTTTAGTAAAAGATGACATTATTTCTCATCTCCAAAAGAATGTCAACAAATATGATATCATTTTTTGCGACCCTCCTTACGATCTCGATATCCATAAACAAGTTCATCAGCTTATATTTGAAAAGAATCTTTTAAATACAGAAGGATTTCTAATCATAGAGCATGGAAAAAAAACTAATCTACAACTTTTGGATTTTTTCAAGTTTGAAAGAACTTTCGGAAATGTTATTTTTAGCTTTTTCAAAATTGAAAATGATTGAATTATGAAAGCGATTTTTCCAGGGTCATTTGATCCATTTACAAAAGGACATGAAGCTGTCGTTAATCGTGCTTTGATGTATTTTGATGAAATCATAATAGCGATTGGTGAGAATAGTAAGAAGCAAGCACAATTTGAAATGAACGTAAGAAAAAAACACATTCATTCACTATTCAACTCAAGCAAAATAAGTATTATCAACTTTTCAGGATTAACTATCGATCTTTGCCGGTCGCATAATGCAGATGTGATATTGAGAGGATTAAGAGATGGCAAAGATTTTGAATATGAGAAATCAATTGCACACATGAACTATAAAATGAGCGGAATTGATACTTTCTTTCTATTAACAAATGAAGAACTGAGTTCCATAAATTCATCAATAGTAAGAGAAATTCATAAAAATGGAGGAAATATAGCTCCTTTCGTAACAAATGCTGAGATTCTCGTTTAATTCAAAAATTAATTTCATCATTGCATATGAGCATATTTAGAAATAGTTTAAGTCTGATTTTATTTGTACTGATCTGTTTTTATTTTTCAGCTCAAAATGAAGTTTCCATCTATGGTTACGCTCCCAGCTATATTGGGAAAACAATCTACTTTAATCAAATTGATGATTACATCAGTGCAAATGAATCCATTTTAGCTTCGACTGTTGTAAAACCGGATAGTACTTTTTTAATTTCGCTTAACGTAGAGGAAACGCAGCGCATTAGTATTAATGCGAATAATAACTTTTCTCATCTATATGTTCAACCAGGTGGTGAATACCAGCTTTATATTCCTGGAAGAGACCCATATCAACCTTATAAAGAAACAGGAAATAATATTGAGGTTACATTTTTTGATTTGGATTCTGCGGATATTAACTACAAAATTTTATCCTTCCAATTATGGTGTGATGAATTTATGGGATCCTACTTCCATATGAAAAATATTAAACCTGATGAATTTGATACAGAATTAAAGCGATTTAGATTGGCAGTTGAAAATTATTATTCCAAGGATACCTCTGTTTATTTGAAAGCTCATGTGATGTATACCATGGCTATGTATGATAATGTTCAATATACAAAAGATCATTCAACAGATGAAAAATACATGTTTTACTTACACAGTAATCCTGTTTACTACAACAATGATGCGTATATGGAATATTTTAATTCCTTTTATGACCGGGTAATTCCGAGACTTGATTATGAAACGGATGAAAAAGTATACCAAGCAGTTCTGCAAAGCAGTCCATCACTTATAATGAGAGCGTTGAACGGTTCGTTTATTCTAAAAAATTTAAGAATAAGAGAATTGGTAATGCTCAAAGCCTTAGGTGAAGAATTCTATTCAAAAGAGTTTCCGCAAACCAATATAATTACAATCTTGGATAGTGTTTCTAAAGGGAGTATGTTTCCAGAACATGCATTAATTGCAAGAAATCTGATCAACAGATTAACACAATTGGTAACAGGTGGTTTGGCACCAGATTTCTTCATTAAGAACGCTAAAGGTGAATTATTCTCCCTTTCCTCATTCAACAAAAAACATTTATATATTCATTTTTATGATCCTTCAATGTTAAAGAGCACACTGGATGTTGAAGCATTAAAAAAGTTGTATACTGAATATAAAGGTGATGTTGAATTTATTTCAATTTATCCCAATAAAAGCTATACGGAAGATGAAATAACCAATTATGTGCTAGGTATCCCTTGGAATACCTTTAAATTAGATTTAACTAATCCTATTTGGGCAGATTATAATGCGGTTGCCTTTCCTTATTATGTTCTGCTAGATCGATATGGCTACGTAGTTGCTGCTCCAGCTAGAGGACCAATGCCGGATGGACAATATCTTTCTATTGACGAAACATTTTTTAATATCCACAAGATCAATAGTAACAAATAGTTTATCAAAACACCCTTATTTCTTAAAGGATTGAATGATAAATTGTAATTTTATGATTCTATATATTAACCTCATGAAATTCAATTTATCAGAAATAACTGACCTTATAAAATCGCGAAGAACAATTTATCCTGAGCAGTTCTCGGATAGGAAGGTTCATAAAGAACAAATTGAATTAATCTTAAACAACGGTCTTTGGGCTCCAACTCATGGAAACACGCAGCCTTGGCGATTTAAAGTTTTTATGGAGGATGGAAAAAATTTGTTAAGTCAGTTTTTAAGTAAGGCATATGACGAAATAATTCCAATTGAAAAACAAAGCGAAATAAAAAGAACAAAACTGATGAATCGGCCTCTAATGGCGTCTGCTGTTATCGCTGTATGTATGAAGAGACAAGAAACTGAGAAAATTGCCGAAATTGAAGAAATAGAGGCTGTTGCCTGTGCAATACAAAACATGCATCTTACATGCACAGCCTATGGATTAGGTGGCTTTTGGTCTACCCCATCTATAATCTATCATGAAAAAATGAACAATTTTTTAAATCTTGAATCGAAGGATAAGTGTGTTGGACTTTTTTACATCGGTTACCCATCAATTGAATGGCCTGTTGGTCAACGCCGACCGTTAGAATATATGACCGAGTGGGTCGTAAGCTAATAATTTGCTTAAAAGCTTGAATGGAAATGGTTCGAAATACACGATATATATTTTATTTTCTATTTATTACAATTCATTTTTTTGGATTTGGTCAACGAAATGTGCCTTCCTATTTTGGTATTCAACTTAAACCGATATTTCCTACTCGATTTATTGGTGAGCCAACCTTGTCATTAAATGATAAAGAATTTTCTACAACCATAACTCAAAAAACGGGATATTCCTTCGGAGGAACCATAAGAGCAGGTATTACTCCCCTCATTTCATTGGAGACAGGTATTAATTTTAATCAGCGATATTTCAATATCGACATGTCAATTGCAGACTCTGGAGTATTTGCAAAAAATGATCTTTCATTTATTTCCTATGATATTCCTATTAATGGTCTCGTATATGTCCAACTCACCGACGAATTTTATATGAATGCCTCCTTAGGCTTAGCGCTTGTATTTAAACCGACTCATATTGGCACTGTAACTAATCCTGGGGGCTCATTTTCATTTACACACACGGGGTTGGTGAACAGAAAAACAGCTTTTGAGCTTAATGCTAACTTTGGTTTTGAATATCGAACTAAAAAATGGGGCTTCTTTTATATTGGAGGAACAGGCAGGGTCCCATTTAGTCCCATTTTTGACTTGATAGCCCAATACAAGTACCAGGGATATAAAATAAACACGCGTGGAGAAGTTGATGGGTCTTTTTTATCTATTGACTTTAAATATTTCTTCCCAAACATTAAAAATAGTGGATTACAATTTCAAAATGGACCAATTGAATAAGCAACGAAAAGATTATATAATAGAAAAACTAGGTTTAATTCAGCATCCAGAGGGTGGATATTTCACTGAGACCTATCGCACATCGGAGAAAATAGCGCAATTAAATCGAAACATTCAAACCTGTATATATTTTCTATTATCTGGTGACGACGTATCGAGGTTTCATCGCATCAAAAGTGATGAGATTTGGTTCTTCCATGAAGGTTCAATTTTAACCATTCACACAATTGATGCGAATGGTCATCAACAACACCAATTGGGGCCTTTAAATGAAGACGGTTGTGTTCCACAAATACTTATCACCAAAGACACCATATTTGGCGCCACGGTGGATGATTCAGAAAATTTTACTTTAGTTTCATGCACTGTCGCACCAGGATTTGATTTTGAAGATTTTGAACTTATGGATAGGAAGCTATTATTAGAAAAATTTCCTGATAATGCTGACATTATTGACCGATTGACTTAATTAATTCGTCTTTCGAAACCAAGGTAACCCAAAGTGTCATTTTTAAATCATCCATTCTCGGATAAATAGGACGTATAACACCATCCACTGCAGCAATATT
>CANHJY010000046.1 GCA_947461185.1 Flavobacteriales bacterium | reverse complement strand
GTGCAGGCCTTAAAGAAAGAAGATTTTGAATCATTACTCCAAAATAATGGTTTTTCTTTAATGCATATTTTTGGAGATTATAACCTAAATAGTTTTGATAAAAACTTATCTGATCGCTTGATTTTAATTGCTCAAAAAAATGTTTAGTTCCCTATTTGTCATAGCGAGTTTGTTGTTTTCGGTAATTCTAGGAGGAATTTTGGTAACCTATTTACAACAAACCAACAAAAATCAATTGGTAAAATTGCTTTTGGCTTTCAGTGGTGGCTTTTTGCTGTCGATTGCTTTTTTGCATTTCATACCTGAACTCTATGGCGGTAAAACTAAAAATATTGGTATTTACATTTTAGTTGGTTTTCTTATTCAATTAATACTTGAGTTTTTCTCCGGTGGCATTGAGCATGGTCATGTTCATGTTCACAAAGGGCAAAAAATGCCATGGGGCTTGTTCATCAGTTTGTCAGTTCATTCCGTATTGGAAGGCATTCCATTAGGAAATCAGCTTACTGGAGCTGGCATAGAACATTTAACTAATGAAATACATCACCATGCAGATGAGAATAATTCTTTGCTCTTAGGTATTGTGTTTCATCAACTTCCCGTTGGAATTGCCTTGATGACTTTATTGATGCACACGAAATTAAGTCTAACAAAGTCATGGATTATACTGCTACTTTTTGCAGCAATGACACCTTTAGGCGTTGTTTTTGGGATGAATACGAATCCTGAGAATCTTTGGCTGAACTCCGAGATTATTTTAGCTGTTGTTGTAGGTATGTTCTTGCATATTTCGACTACCATCATTTTTGAAACTTCAGAAAATCACAAGTTCAATCTCATGAAACTTATTGCCATTTTCATTGGCTGCGGGCTCGTTCTATTGATGTTATAAATCTAAAAACCAAGCATCTTTGTAAAAGTTCTCCAGATAATCTTCAAATCGGTTGTAAGATTTGGATTGTTTAGATACTTTTTATTAAGCGCAATCTTTGCTGGCATTATTACTGAAACATAGGTTTCTTTGGGGTTATCCGACAATCCAAGTAATTTGTTTTCCTCAAAATATTCTAAAGAAGCAAAGTCTGTAATACCAGGTTTAACATCCAAAATTGTATATTGATCCGCTGTGTACAAATCAACAAATTCTTTTACTTCGGGCCTTGGACCAACAACACTCATATCCCCTTTTAAAACATTAATAAATTGAGGGAATTCATCCAACTTAAATTTTCTTATGAATTTTCCAGATTGCGTAATACGCTGATCGTTCATCCCAATAGTGAGTTTACCCGAAGCTTCTGCATTTTTGCGCATAGACCGGAATTTTAGCATCGAAAAAGGAGCGCCATTACGACCAATACGCTCTTGAATAAAGAAAATTCCACCGCGCGATTCGATAACTACCCAAATACTAATAACTATTCCAATTGGAAGAAATAGTACAAGAACAATTACAGAAAAAACGATATCGAATAGGCGCTTACTCAATTGCTTTAAATTCTAATGTATTATTTTTTCTACTGCATTTTTGACGGCATCAATAACTTTTAAAACCTGTTCATCAGTTAAATCATAGTAAACAGGTAAAGAGATTTCACATGAATATTTGTTCCATGTTTCTGGGTAATCATTTATGTTATATCCTCTTTTTTTATATGCAGTAAGACAAGGCAAGGGAATAAAATGAACATTGACGGAAACATCTTGCTCAAAAATTTCTTGCATGATAAGATCCCGATTTTTTTCATCACAATTAGCAATTCTTATTTGATACAAGTGAAAACAACTTTTTTTCTCGTCAGAAGTATGTATTGGAAGGATTGCCCAACGCTCTTTTGAGAAAGCTGAATCATACATTTTGAAAATAGTTTCGCGACGGTCTAAGTTTTCCTGATAGCGCTCCAGTTCCACCAAACCAATTGCAGCTTGAATATCGGTCATATTGCATTTAAAACCAGGCTCTTCCACATCATATCTCCAATTACCTTTCTGGGTTTTTGCTAATGCATCTTTATTTTGACCATGAAGTATTTTTGTACAAAATGCTTTATAAATCTCGTCATGATCAAAAGTATCAGGTAAATCAAAACATATTGCGCCACCTTCTGCGGTAGTTAAATTTTTAACAGCATGAAAAGAAAAAGAAGTTACATCCGTTAATGCTCCGCTTCGTTTACCTTTGTACTCAGCACCAAAACTATGCGCAGCATCCGCAATAACAATTATTCGACCCAACTTATTTTGTAAATCGTTCCTAGCATTAAACATAGTTTTTATGGAGTCTTCATTAACAAGCGCATTGATTTGATCATAGTCGCATGGAAAACCTGCCAAATCAACCGCAATAATTGCCTTAGTCCTAGGCGTTATCGCCGCTCTGATAGCCTGAACAGAAATATTAAAGTCTTCAGGATTGATATCAACCATTACGGGTTTTGCGCCGGCATGAACGATAACATTAGCAGATGCACAGTAGGTGTAAGCAGGGAGGATCACTTCATCTCCTTCTTGAATCCCCCACCAATCTAGTAGGACCTGCACGCCCATGGTCCAGGAATTCACTGCTATGGTTGTTTTACAACCACAATAAGCCGTAATTTCTTTTTCAAATCGCTTTGTTCTGGGGCCTGTGGTTATCCAACCACTTTTTAGTGCTTCGGTTACTTCGTCAATTACCTTTTGATCAATTCGTGGTGGCGAAAATGGTATCATGCCTTTACTTTTTAAAGTATATCATTAATATTTTGAGTTAAGAAAGCCAATACTTTCTCTGGATTTTCTATTTCTGTAGGTAAATTTAGTACATGCTTACTGACATAGGCGGCATTTGGGAAATTTTCCGGATCTAAAAACCACTTTTCAAATTCGGATTCAACTGGATGAATAGGCGATAAAAACCAATCACCTAGTTGAACAGATGCTTTTTCAGCTTTTGCAAGAAATGAAACCCTATCCTTTATGAGTATTGGGTATTTCAGAAAAGAATGATTTTCATTGAAAATTTCCTTAACGTAAATCTTACCGTTTGATTGTAAAAAACTTGAATAGATTGCTGCATTTTTTTTTCGTAGGAGCATCAATTCATCCAAATGAATTAAAGCACTTAACCCTTGACTAAATTGGACTTTCGCAGCTCCCATGAAGTAGTTATCATCCATAACTGTTGAGCTAATTTCAGATCCAGATGATGAACCTACAACCAACCCCATTTTACTTAAAAATCTATATAATTTTAAGAAAAACCAATACGTTCGATCGCCTAAAAATGCTTTTTTAAAGCTGATGAGTATTTTCAAGATGATTGATTTTTTAAAGCCCGGTTTGATCAATAATTTATTTACTTCATTCACGGACTTTAAATAATCAAGATTATTCACCAACAAAAAACCACCAACCCCAGTCGAAAATGGTTTATTCCATTGCGTTGAAAAAAAAGCGAAATCTGAACGAACGCCATTTGGTCTATTTTGATTGGTTCCGCCAAAGCCATGTGTACAATCTTCGATAGTAACAATACCTTTCGATTTTGCAAAGGCCACAATTTCATCAACTTCAGAGGAAAGCCCAAATGTGTTTTGAATAAGTATACACTTGGTTTTAACTGTTGTTGCCGCTTGAATGTTAGATAAGGTTGTATTTAAAGATTCTTTATCAATATCAACATACACGGGTCTTGCACCAAGATAAATAATAGCATTAGGAACCACAACACATGTAAATGCAGGCAAAATCACCTCATCTTTTTCTTTTACACCTATTGCTTTAAGCGCCGTATATAGAGCAACCCTTCCTTTCCAGTAACAAAAAATTTGGTCTGGATTGCTCTCTAGGCTCTTGGACAAAGACAATTTATAATGGTATTCTTTATTCACTTGAATGCGAATTTAGGAATAAACAATATGCCAGTCAATGACCCCAAACCATAAGCAAAATGAAGGATTAAGAAGCCAAGAAGCAAATGCGAAAAACTGGTATCCTTCTTATCCATTTTCGACGCCACATAGACCAAAGCAAAAAAGTAGCTTACCCAACTCAAAACAGAAATAAAAACGACTGGCAAATAGAAAATTGAAATAATCAATGGAAGCAAAATTGAAAGTACAAAGACCATTGGGATAAAATGTCTAATGCTCAAAGATGAAAAATTTTTAGTGATCCATACAGTCAATATATTCCATTTGCCATTTCTGAAATTATTCGATGCCATTTCTTTGAAACTTTCACGAGCAAAATAAGTACATTTCGCATCAGGAATAAGGTAAATACTTCCGCCTTTTCGCAATAATCGTTTGGAAAGTTCGATATCATGGTTTCTGATCAGTCTTTCATCGTATCCGCCTGATTGCTTTAGTAAATCCGCTTTATATAAACCAAAAGGTACCGTATCAACTTTAATCACATTATTCGTTCCAACACGAAACATGGCATTTCCAACGCCGAATTTTGAGGATAAAATAGTTTGAATGGCAATTGAAGTTGCAGTTTTATTTTTAACCGCTGTATTCATTATCCCACCAACTCCAAGTGCATCGGGTAGCTTTAAAATCGCTTCGTATAAAACTTGAATGTAACCCAACTCAAAGGAAGAATGTGCGCTAGCAATCATTATCAATTCACCGCGAGCTTCTTGAATGCCAATATTTAAAGCATGTGGAGTTACTTTCTTAATGTTTTGACATATAACAAGGTTGTTGTATATCTTTTGTAAATCTTGAAGTTTTGTCAGGGTAGTATCCGAACTCATTCCATCAACTACAATAACTTCCATTTGGGTTATGTCGAAACCATTCTCAAATAGCGAATTAACACATGATTCAATGTATTTCTCTTCATTTCTGCAAGGAACAACTACAGAAACTAACATTACAATTGAGATTTATTATTCCTTAATGCATCCACCATTGCCAACAAAGAAAGTAAAAAACTAAAAAACACGATGCCACTCTGCCTTTGCAATATCGATTCGAAAAGTGAATTAAAAAAAAGACCGCCAACAATTACTGCCAAAAATGCATCTTTATGTTTCCAAGCTAATCTTAAAAGACCGAAAATATAGGTTAGGAGAAAAATTAACCCAAATAAACCTATTTCCAGCGCTGTTTGTAAAAACTGATTGTGTGGATTATAACGAATATGACCTTTATCATCTTGTTTTGAAAGCGTCAGTTGCCCAAGATCCCTGAGCCGCGAACTCAAATGCTCATCCACATTACCTGTTCCCACACCCAATGGATGATCTTTAATCTCAAGAATTGTTGCAGCCCACATTACCAAACGGACTTCATTTCCTGTTTTATCACCTGGCTTATTTTTGACATATTGAATGGGGTTAGTCAAAAATAAACCTGTGGCTGTTATACCGTTATTAATTTCAAATTTAATTCTTGGAATAAACTGACTTGCGCTATAAAAAGTGATGGGTAAGATTATTGTCACTATTGCAGCCCACTTGATTCCAAATCTTCTTTTCACAGTTATTATTCCTATGGAGAAGAGCATGATAAAAAGGAAAATAATAGCCGCCAATGATAAACATAAGATAAAAACAAGACCACAAAACATGGTAAATGCAAAAAGCCACTTTATCGAATAAGGAAACTCATTTTTGAAATTCAGCAACCATAATCCTGAAACAGCTGCAATGATAAAAAATGAAAAATACGTTGGATGATGTATAGGAGAAATATTAACACTTACTAGAAAATTCAAATCCCATCCATTTTGATAAATCAAATTCATTGCGTTAACTATACCATAAAGAGATACGAGTACTATCCCCAATGATAAACCGAGCAGCACGGGTATTAAATTGATTTTAAATTGAGGTCGGAATGAGAATATTAATGGGAAAAGCAAAAAAGAAATTTTATTTTCAGCATAAGCCCAGGCATCCTCGCTGTGATTGGTTGATGTAATCCCCAACAAATACAATAAATATAAACCAACAAGAATGTAATTTAAAGGTGTTATTTTCCAGAATAATTCCTTTTTAATCCACCCAATTAACACAACAATAAATAATATTACAACACCTAAACCAATTAATTTGGGAAAGCAGCATAAAATCAGCATTAACAGCGCAAGACTGTTATGGTATAACTTGTCGTATGTAAAGACGTTTAGCATTTTGAATTAAGACGCTGGTAGAAATTAATTAATTTTTGTTCCTCCATTTCCCAATTGTATTTCTTCATGAACGCATGATAGCCATTCCCTCCCATTATTTTTGCTTTATCTGGATTATCAAGTAAAAATTGAATAGCAGCTGCTATATCTTCAGGCCGCAAAGGATCTGCAAGCAATCCGCATGCTTCTGCATCAATTATTTGTTTCCAATACGGAAAATTAGAAGCAACAAAAGGAATTCCAGCCGACATATATTCAAACATTTTTATAGGAAGTGCTTCTAAATAACTAGCTGTAGGATGCAGCGTTACTATTCCAATACTTGAGGATTTAAGGATTTGAATTAATTCGTCTCTATTGACCTGACCTCTATAATCTACTTTTTTCCAACCAATTAAAGATCTTACCTCGTCTTCAAATTCAGGTGGTGAAAAAGTACCTGCAAGCACCAATTGACCATCAACATATTCCATGGCCTCCACTATTTCTTTTACGCCTCTTTTCGGGAATAATCCACCAACATAACAGATTCTTTTTGGAACTACTTCAACATTTATTTCTCGTAAAGTTTGGGATTCATTCATTAAAGGATAGTTGGCTACCATTTGAACATTTGAATTCACCAATTTAAATCGATCACATATAATTTCAGTAACTGAAATAACGCCTGAAATTCTTTTGGAAACATAACGTTCATAAGATTGGAATAATTTTGAAACCAATCTTCTTGCAAAACCAGGAATCCAGTGTTTATCTAAAATTTGTTTTGGAACATCTTCATGAGCATCATAAATAACAACCTTTCCCTTTCTTTTTAAGCGTAAAGCAAAACGGAGCAATTCAGGATCATGAAAATGATAAATATCCGCATCCAGTTCGAGAGCTTTTTTAAAAACTGCTCGGCCTTTTTTCAGCATTCTATTCAGTCGCCCTTTTCCATTGACTTCTATTGAAACAATATGTACCCCATTTATAAATTCCTCTTCACAATTAGGTGCTACCAAATAAACTTCAAAACCAAATTTCGCCAATGAACAGCACTCTTTATGAAAAATGCGAATGTCGTGCACGGGATGTGCAGATGTCATATGGCACACTTTCATTTGGCGATAGCTTTTAAAAGTAAATTTCTAAAATTCTTTTTACTCACCTCCTCAGTACCATTTTCAAGAATTAGGTCTCTATTTTTTTGACCGACACTTTGTTGATCAAGTAAAAGCGCGCGTTCTAAATAAGCTCCCTCCAAATCACTAACAATAATACCATTTACGTTGTCCGTAACCCATTCCTTATTGGCAGGTAATTCCGAAAGCACAGGGATGCATTGATAATACAAGGCTTCCAAAAGTGAAATTGAGGTAGCATCCGATTCAGGAAGAGAAACAAATATTTTTGCTTCCGCATAATGCATAAAATTCTCCTCCTTATTCACAAAACCAACGAAGGTTATTTTTTCATTTAAACCCCTATCATCAACTATCGCTTTCAATTTTGCTGTTTCGGAACCTGCCCCGGCTATAATTAATTTCCAATTCTTTCCAATTTCTGTCTTTGAAAATCGCTCAAAACCTTCAATGACCTTATCAATTCTATAAAGTGGGTTATGATTACGATTAGAATATATAATATCTTTTTTATTGACCATAAGTTCAATTGGAGCAACTCCAAAATTACAAATAGTGATATCGAGTTTTTTATCCGGGATCAAACGTTGCATTTCTTCAGCCATGAATATTGAATCTGAAGAAAAAAAATCGGCATGCCTCAAAATATACTGAACCATCAATTTAAGTAACATACTTTTTTTAGGATTCAAAAGTATATCACTTCCCCACGCAGTTAGAATTGTAGGTAATTTAAATTTCTTATTTGCAAGCAAGGTATAAAAAGCAACAGAATTGGCTTGATGAATATGAATAACATCTGGATTAAATGTTCGAATTACTTTTCTTATTCTGGATACTGTTACCCATAAATTCCAAAATTTCAGAAGAGAAAAATCGACCAAATGAATGTTTTCCTTTTCTTCGAAATATTTTTTTCCGTTCGAGATCACCTCAACAATGATATCATCATCCTTAATTCTACTGATGTGATTAGCAACATGAGGACTGCAAGTTCCAATAACAAGGACTTTCAAAGCATTCGATTGCATAACAATTAAGGGCGTTCAAGGTTACGTATAAACTTTGCAGGTGACCCTCCAACGATTGTATTTGAAGCCACATCTTGAAGAACCAAACTATTAGCACCAATTACAGCTCCATCGCCAATAGTAACTCCTGGGCCAATAACCACATTCGCAAAACAAACTACGTTGTCACCTATTACTACATCTTGAAAAATATGAGGATTTAAGGATGGATAGGCTATTTGATCCTCATATTTTGTGCGCGAAGCAAAAATCTTTACGCCAGGAGCGCAATCAAAATTATTGCCGATAATAATATTTGCACCACAACCCCAAAAAACGCAATTGGGAGAAATCACTGATTGACTCCCAATAGTGATGGAACCAGAATTATTGCACCAATCTGCCCCTCCACAGTGCAGAATAACATTGTTTTGAATGGATACTTTTTCGCCAAGTTTTAATTCAGATTGATTGTATATTTCGACACGTTTACCGAAAACTGTTGATGGGTAGCGCTTTATGACCTTAGCCATAGCCTTGTATGCAGCAAAGTATAATTTAAAATGATAAAAGAATAACTTCAACATTACACGTGTTATTTCTTCAATTTATCCTTGAAATTTTTAATCAAAGCAAAAATACCTTTTCTTTTGATGAAGGTATACGTTTTCTTTTCAACAGCACCCCAAGAATCTTTAAAATCGCTAACCCCATTAAGATTTTCACTTGCCCCCATGTTCACGAAGGAGAATCCAATTTCAGAAGCATGTCGTATTACTTCATATTGAACAGCCACGGCAGCATATAATTTTTTAACATCATCATTAATTATGGAGGCTGCTAACCAATCAAAAATGCTTTCTTTATGATAAAAACAAATCATTGCTGATAACATCTTTCCATCCAATTCAGCAACCCAAACATAAACTCCGGGAATTTGATATAAACCTGCTATTAATTCTTTGCTGTAAGCAGTATTTGATCCCCAACGTTCTGCAGAATTTTCATAAAGCATAAAATAATCTTGGAAATACTTCGCCTCTTTGGTTCTGAAAACATTCAATAGTCCAGCTTTTTGATAGCGTTTAATATGTTTTTTTCTAGTTGAACTAAATCCGTTAAAAATATCATCAATCGGTCGGCTTGTATCTATAAGATGACAATTATATTGAGTAAAATTGCATCCATATTTCAAAGCGATGCTTGCTACCTCATTTTTATCTTTCAGTATTTCAGGACCTATGTTAACTGTAAACTGACTAAAATTATTTTGAATTAGCGCATTGAATGTAGACTCAATTTCCATCATGGATAACTTTTCAGGATATAATCCAAAAGGAAAATTGTAGATATAATTAAATCCTCTTTTTTTCCTATTGAATAAGAGCATATTTGTATCCGATTTACTAATTATAACATTTGAATCTTTAATAAAGCTGGATACATAATTCAGAAAAATTTCTGAATTAAAATATGCTATTTCATTCAAATCTTCCATCTTTTTAATGATAAGATTTTCATTCTTAAACTTTGGTTTTCAGGATTATGAGTAGAAAAATCTTGAGCGAGAAACAAACCCGTTATCATGGCAAACATCATTAAGATCATTGGGTTAGAAATCGGATTGTTTGTAAGTGCATTTATTGCAAGTAAAATAACAACCAATAAATAGATTATGGATTGATCGGACAATTTTTTAAGAATATAACCCCTGAACTTATATGTCAATCCAAATAAAAAAGTGATATAAAAGAACAATCCTGGAATTCCATATCTCCACAACATTAATAGGTATTCGTTTTCCGAATAAATTTTATGTTCGTAGAAATAATTCTTATTAATACCGTATCCAAAAACCGGTCTTTCCGCAACCATTTTTATTAATTCACTCCAAACTTCTATTCTTCCTTTTAAAGAACCATTCTCTTGAACATTCCATTTTGCATCTGAAATATAATTTAGTGAATAAGAATCAGAAACAAAAACAAGTCCTGCTACAAATAAAAGCACAGAAGAATAGCCTATTATTTGTTTTAATGATGGTTTAACAAGTATTAAATAGCAAATAAAAACGAATCCAAAAGCCAGTAATCCTGTTCTAGATTGGGTAAATAATAGCATTGCAACTGAAACGAAAAATAAAATTTTACCCAAATGAAATTTTGTCATCCGAAGAAACGGCATAAAATAAACCATAAAAATTGAAAAGAATATGGCGTTCACATTCGGATTCCCCATAGTGCCCAATATTCTTTTCGTGGCTGGTCCACCTAGCGAGTTCTTGCCAAAATACATTAATTGTTGGGGGTTCGGACAAAAGACAGGCATCACATTATCATTAAAATAAAAAAGATTAAAATAATGCAACATATTAAAGACAACTGCAAGGATAAAAAAGGCGG
>CANHJY010000045.1 GCA_947461185.1 Flavobacteriales bacterium | reverse complement strand
GATTTAGCCTTGTACCCAACATTAACTGCGAGAGAAAATTTGAATTTTTATGCTGCAATGTATGGTGTTTCGTCAAAAGTTGCCAAATCAAAAATAAATGATTGGTTAGATAAATTTGGATTATTAAATGCTGCGGACAGAAAGGTTGATACCTATTCGGGCGGAATGAAACGGCGTGTGAATCTTATTGCGAGTATTCTTCATCAACCCAAGATTTTATTTTTAGATGAACCAACTGTTGGGGTGGATGTGCAATCTAGAAACGTTATCATTGAACATCTCAAAGATTTAAACCAATCAGGAATGACCATCATCTATACTTCTCATCACATGGAAGAAGCAGAAGAATTTTGTTCAAAAATTGCGATTATTGATTACGGTACTATTCTGACAATGGGCTCACCCAAAGACCTCATAAATGATTGCGAAGGAGCAAATGACCTTGAAGATGTCTTCCTTTCATTAACAAAACGTAAACTTAGGGATTGATGTGGAATAAGTTAAAAGCAGCAGTTGTTAAAGAGGCGAAATTACTATTCAGGGATAAGATGGGTATGGCTATCTTATTTCTTATGCCTGTGCTTCTTATTTTGGTAATGACTTTAATTCAAGACGCCACCTTTAAATCAATCAATGAAAAAGGAATTCCTGTTGTTTTGGTTAATGAGGATAAAGATTCTCTCGGTTTTTCCATTCGAAAGGGGTTAATGGAATCTGAACTTTGTACCTTATCTGAAGAAATCGATGGGAAGCCCGCTACCAAGGAAAGTGCTCAGAAAGCTGTAGCGAGTGGCAAATTTATTATTGGTGTTGTTATTCCCAAAGATGCAACGAAGGCAATTCGTTCTAATGTGGAAAATATTGTAAATGAGACCGTTGCAATTGATGGTGAAAATACGAAAGTACATGAAGTAGATTCTTTTGATATTACTTTGTTTATCGATCCGGTGGCTAAGAAATCCTTTGTTTCGTCAGTAACTAGCAGCTTACATGAATTCATATCCGAGACAAAAACGCAAATTATGTTTCAATCATTTTCAGAACAAATTGCGGCATTGCTTCCTGAAGAAGGAAGAATTGCGAATACTGCCTACAAAAAAGTGGATATGATTAATTATAAAGAGGTTTATGGTTCTGATAAAATTGGTTCTTCTGTTCCCAATTCTGTTCAGCACAATGTGCCTGCTTGGACAATTTTTGGTATGTTCTTCATTGTAATTTCTGTCGTTAATAATGTAATGAAAGAGAAAAATGAAGGAAGTTCTTTCCGCTTGAAAACAATGCCCACCTCTTACATTTTATCTATGAATGGTAAGATTATCGTTTATGTAATGGTTTGTTTTATACAGTTTTTATTGATGTTGGCAGTTGGGATATTTATTCTTCCTTTTTTAGGATTACCGCCACTAGATTTGGGTTCTAGTGTTTTCGCAGTTTTGTTCTTAGCGTTATGCACAGCTTTTGCCGCAACAGGCTTTGGTGTATTAATCGGAACCTTAGCATCAAGTGAACATCAAGGGGCAATTACTGGTTCACTATCCATTTTATTACTTTCTGCAATTGGTGGAATTTTAGTGCCTACCTATGTAATGCCTGAAATGATGAGGCACGTTAGTGTTATTTCTCCTTTAAATTGGTCTTTGGAAGGTTTTTATAGCCTTTATTTGAGAAATGGCGGGTTCTTAGATATTTTACAAAATGCAATTCAATTAATCATGTTCTTTGTTGTCATGATGGGAATTTCATCAGTTGCAAATCGAATGTCAGGAAGGGTTTGAATGACCCGAATCTGAACATTTGTATTGTTTCTCTTGTTTTAAAATTAAAATTATTAAATGCAATCAACCCCTTCTAAAACTTGCGCTGTTATTGGGTCGGGAGTAGCTGGATTAGCTGCTGCAATCAGAATGCAAAACAAAGGTTATCAAACTACCATTTTTGAAGCCAATGCTTTTCCAGGTGGAAAATTGTCAACAGAGTCCTTGAATGGTTATCGTTTCGATATGGGACCTTCCGTTTTTACAATGCCTCACTTTGCTGATGAATTATTTGAACTTTCAGGTAAAAATCCAAGAGATTATTTTAATTACGAGCGCTTAGATCCTGTTTACCGATATTTTTTTGAAGACGGAACTGTGCTAGACGGTTTTAACGGTATGGATCAATATGCCAAGGAGATGGCATCTAAAACAAATGATGATGAAGACACCGTTTTGAATTATCTCAAAAAAACGGAGCGGATGTATAATTTGACAGATGAAGTATTTTTGCATAATTCTTTGCATCGAGCAAAAAACTATTTCACTAAAGCAGTAGTTAAAGGCCTGTTGAATTTCGGTAAAATTGGGGCATTCAGTTCCATGCACAATGCCAACAATAGGGAGTTTAAAGATAAAAGGCTTGTTCAAGTTTTTAACCGTTATGCAACTTACAATGGTTCCAATCCTTATGTTGCTCCTGCAACTTTGAATGTTATTTCACATGTTGAAATTGATCGCGGTGCTTTTTATCCAGAAGGAGGTATGCATTCAATTACTAAAGCGCTTGTTCAGCTTGCGAAAGATATTGGTATTGAATTTCGTTTCTCTAATCAAGTCAATCAAATAATCGTTGAACAAAAAACCGCTAAAGGAATTGTTACAGCAAATGGTAAAGAAATGTTTGATTGTGTGGTGAGTAATATGGATGTGTATAATACCTACCATAAATTGATTCCCGAAGTAAAAAAGCCACTCAAGACACTTAATCAACCAAAATCAAGCTCTGGTATTATCTTTTATTGGGGAATTAAGAAACAATTCCCTGAATTAAATTTACACAACATCCTATTCGCTGAAGATTATGAGGCTGAATTTAATGCGATGTTTGAAACGAAAACACCCTACCACGATCCAACAATCTATATCAATATTACAGCTAAGCATACGTCAACTGATGCACCAGAAGGTTGTGAGAATTGGTTTTCATTTGTCAATGTTCCTAATAATCAAGGGCAAGATTGGGATGCATTTATTGATGAGGTTAGGGAAGCTGTTATTCAGAAGGTGAATCGTATTTTGAAAACGGATATTCGTCCTTTAATCGATTGTGAAATGGTATTTGATCCGCGTGTCATTGAAAACAGAACTAGATCTGCTTTTGGTGCCATTTATGGCAATAGTTCAAACAATAAGTTTGCTGCTTTCTTAAGACATCCTAATTTTTCAAAAAAGATTAAAAATTTGTATTTCTGTGGCGGAAGTGTTCATCCAGGACCTAGTATTCCGCTTTGCTTGCTTTCAGCTAAAATCGCCACTGATTCAGTGGAAAATTAACAATTGTGAAGGTTTTTCTTAAGGCAGAATGGCGCAAATTGATTATGGTAAATTATGCCATTGATCCTAAAGTTCTTGAAAATTATCTTCCAGCAAATACGGAATTGGATATCTGGAAAGGCAAATGTTATGTAAGCCTTATTGGTTTTATGTTTCTGAATACAAGGGTTAAGGGTATAAAGTTTCCTTTTCATGTAAATTTTGAAGAGGTGAATCTGCGTTTTTATGTTAAAAGAAATATAGAGGGAGAAATGTCAAGAAGAGGAGTAGTTTTTATTCGAGAAATTGTTCCGAAACCCATACTGAGTTTTATTGCTAATAAGCTATACAAAGAGCATTATGTTTCCATGCCGATGCAACATGAATGGAAACAAGTTGAAGATGCTTGGAAGATTGCATACAAATGGAAAAAAGAAAAATGGCATTCTTGTGAAGTGCAGGTTTCAAATGAATTACAGCCAATTCTTGAGGGAAGCGAAGAGGAATTTATTACAGAACATTATTGGGGCTATTCAAAATTGTCCGAAAATAAAACTTTAGAATACCGTGTTAATCACCCCCGTTGGGAAATTTATCCTGTCAATTCCTATTCCATTGAAGTTGATTTTAAGGCGCTGTATGGTCAAGATTTTGAGTTACTGAATCATCAATTACCGGATTCGGTTTTTTTGGCTGAAGGATCGGAAATACAAGTGTTTAATTACCGAAATATTTTTTAATGCATTACTTGTAGCATTTAAATTAACTATTCAATGTTGCTCAAAAATTAATAAAAGAACCCTATTGATTGAATCCAATTTTAATTGCTTCACATAGCGTTGTTTCAATTCGAACTGATATTCCATCCTAGATTGTCAAAAAACCAAATTACTTTTTTAATTTTGCCGACCCGAATTAACTACAAAACAAAGTGAAATTCAACTGAGCATGGTATTTTCGAGTTTAACATTTCTCTATATTTTCTTGCCTTTAAGCCTGCTCTTCCATTATGTCACGAAAAATATGACATTTCGGAATCTTTCACTTGTTATATTTTCATTCATTTTTTACGCATGGGGTGAACCACTTTGGATTGTTCTTATGTTATTCAGTTCACTTTTTGATTATGGTAACGGACTGCTAATCGAAAAGTGGCATGGAACGAATAAAGCTAAAATAATGCTTTGGGTTTCTATTATTGGAAACCTTGCTTTACTCATGTCTTTCAAATACGGTGGCTTTATCTGGGAGAATATCAATGCCATTGTTGCTTTGCCTTTTGATAAGCCAACGAATACCTTGCCTATTGGTATTTCTTTTTATACTTTTCAAACGATTTCCTATTGCGTAGATGTCTATCGTGGGGAGGTTAAAGCGCAAAAGAATCTTTTGAATTTCATGCTTTTTGTAAGCGTGTTCCATCAACTTGTTGCAGGACCAATTGTTCGTTACCAATTAATCGCAGGACAATTAGAAAAACGGTCTGTCAACTGGGAGGATATAAGTATTGGAATTAATAGATTTTGTTTTGGGCTTTTCAAAAAAGTCATAATCGCAAATGTGGCCGGAGAATTGGTTCAGAAGTATCTGGAAAATGGTTTTAATGACCTGTCAAGTGCCGAAGCTTGGTTCGGTATAATTATGTTCTCCATTCAAATTTATTTTGATTTTTCAGGATACTCTGATATGGCAATAGGCCTCGGTAGAATGTTTGGATTTCATTATGGTGAAAATTTTAGGCATCCCTATGCAGCTATTTCTGTTGCCGATTTTTATAAAAGATGGCATATTTCATTAGGAACATTCTTTCGCGATTATGTTTATATCCCACTTGGAGGAAATAGAAAGTATCAACTCCGAAATATTATGATTGTTTGGTTGCTCACAGGTTTTTGGCATGGAGCAAGTTGGAATTTTGTTCTATGGGGTTTCTATTTTGGTTGCTTCATGATCATCGAGAAACTGCTCGAAAAATATCTTGCTAAAACGCCAAGAGTACTCAGACATTTGTATACCTTGATTTTAATTGTTTTTAGTAGGGCCATCTTTTATTTCGTTGATTTCACCCAGCTGAAGGCTTTTGTAGTCAAACTATTTGTATCCAGTAATTCGATGAGTGCAGGATTTATTACTGACCTTACCGAGCATGTTTTTTGGTTTGTGTTGGTTGTTTTGCTATGTATTCCTTGGGATGAAATCTACAAAAAAGACTCGAAGGTCTATCTCCGCGCCTCTTCATGGAACCATTATGCAAGACCATTTTTAAATGTGGCACTGCTGTTTTTATCGACAGTAATGCTCGTTGATGCGACTTATAATCCATTTATATACTTTAGGTTCTGATGCATCGTATAAATGTCATATTGTTTTTACTGATACTCGCTGGTGGTTTTTCGTCCTTTTTCATCATTCCTACAAAGGAAATTTCTGAAGATGAAAAACGTAAGTTGGCAACATTTCCGAATCTAACATGGCAAGGATATGTCAATGGAACTTGGGCTGACAGCGTTGATTTGTATATTAATGATCATTTTCCTGCTCGAGATAAATGTGTTGAATTTGCGGATTGGTTGAAGTATCAAAAAGGGCTGCATTATGAGAATCAGGAAAAAATATTCATTTCTCCCAAAAAAGCAAAAAAGAAAAGTCCTGCATTTGACGAGTCAGGAAATCCCTTGGATACCAATATGAATTTCTTGGACGATTTTGAAGAGGCCTACTCAGGAAGTATGCTCATTCTTGATGGCAGTGTATTCCCGTTAAACGGTGGAAGTCCAAAAATGGCAAGTGTTTTCGGAAAGATGTTAAGCCAATACGCGGCTAATCTAGGTCCTAATACCAGAGTATTCTCCTGTGTTGCTCCTTTATCCTCAGCATTCATACCAGCAGAGAAATACAAACATTATAACGGCAAAAATAAAGCAACACTTCAAGCAATTGGCAATAGCCTTTCTAATGGTGCAATATTTAGTGATGTGCTTGGTGAAATGAACAATCACATTAATGAAAAAATGTTTTTTAGTACTGACCATCATTGGAATGCAAAAGGAGCCTATTATGCTTATGTGGCTTTTTGTAGATCTGCAGGAATTGAGCCCGTGCCACTTGAAAATATGGATCGCAGGGTTAAGTATAAATTCTTAGGTTCACTATACCAGCATACGCGGGACCCAAGTGTAAGAAATAACCCAGATACAATGGAGTACTTCATTCCAAAAGTAAAAACATCAGCTATTCGATACGGTAAATCAGGTTACAAAGGATCCAAAAGCCAAGTTTTCTGTAATACTTGTTCTGGAGGTAATACCTACAGCACTTTCCTCTGTGGCGATATTCCTTTGATTAAAATTACAACGGGAGTAAAAAATGGAAGAAAAGCATGTGTTATCAAAAATTCAATGGGCAATGCATTTACAGTATATTTGGTTAGCCACTATGAAGAAATCTGGGTTATGGATTTTAGATATTCCTATCATAATTTGACCGATTTAATGGTAACCAATGAAATTGATGATCTTATTTTTGCAGTAGGGATGTATGCTGCGATGAGCAATGGAACGATTAATAGAATTCGGAATTTAGCAACTCAAAAAGGACCCCCAGCACCAAGGCCAGTAAGACCTATTCCCTCTGATACGATTATTCCGAGTGAAACGCTTTTTCAGCCTTTAATTAAAGATACCATAGAGTAATGAAAGGATTGTGTTTCCTATTTTTGTTGACTTTAGGGTCTATATCAAGATCTTACGGTCAAATTCCTCCGGAATTAAAAATTGATTCTACATACGCATTTTTGCAGTTTTACGACTCAACGCTTGGTTCACGTTTAGTGAATCATTTGGATAATGTTCAAAATGATGAGTTGGTGATTTTTCATTATGGTGGAAGCCACATTCAAGCAGAACGACCAACAACTATTGCAAGAAAAAAGTTGCAAGATAAATTTGGTAATGGGGGTTACGGTATGATTTTCAATTATGGCGCTGCTGATACCTATTCATCTGTGAATTATAGCTCGACTTTCAAAGGGACATGGAAATTTGCCAAAAGTTATCAATCTGCTCCAAAAATTCCTTTAGGTGTTTGCGGGATGGCGGTGGAAGGAAATACAATTGGGGCTGAATTAAACTTTAAATTCAAAATACCAATTCCACAAGATGAATATGAAATAGTTATTTTAACCGATGTAGATTCAACATTGTTTGATTTTCAAGTAACAATAGACACAAGTGTTTTTTTGTTTAAAAATAATGAAATTCAATCATCAAATAATGCAATTAAATTCAATTGGATAGGGCCAATTAATACACTTCAAGTTAAACTCATTGAAGGGAACCCCAACGCGAAAAAATTTCCTTTTTATGGAATGTCGATTGAAAAAGTTAATTCTGGTGGAGTTGTATACCACTCTCTTGGTGTTGGGGCTGCGCCATTCAAATCGGTACTTCAATTGGAAAAAATGCCTGAACAAGCTAAAATATTAAATCCAGATATCGTTTTTCTCGATTTTGGCACAAATGACATCCTTTATACCAATACTATAGATCCAAAATTATCAGATCAAATTAGAAAAGCAATTCAAAATTTCAAATCAATTAATCCTGATGTAATCATTGTACTAACATCTGTTCAAGATTTGAATTACAAAGGAAACTTCATAACAGTAGGTCCTCTTTTTCGCGATTTAATTGATAGTCTAGCAAAAGAGCAAAATTGCATGTTTTGGAATTGGTATGATTTGTCAGGTGGATTAGGTACAATAAAAACTTGGAATGAAAAAGGCTATGCGCAGTCCGACTATATTCACCTAACTGATAAAGGATATGAATTAAAAGGTGACTGGATTTATCAATCAATTTGGAATACCTATAACAAATGTAAAGAAGACCCTAAATTGTTGATTAATGTGCCGCATCGAAATTATGATGCTGTAACTTTTGAAAAACCAAAAACCACTCAAGGCACTGGCACTTCTGTAACTAAAACGACCAAAACGTATAAAGTAAAGCAAGGTGATACGCTTTCCGGAATAGCTAAAAAATATGGTACAACTGTCGCCAAATTGAAAACAAAAAATGGTTTAAAAAGTGATATGATTAAGATTGGTCAAACTTTGAAAATACCTTAATCCGTTAAATTGTCTGTGACATTCTTTCCTACAATGGAAACAAAACGCTGACACCTTGTCTTAATTTTTGTTTTGGTCTTATCTTTGTCAATCAGCGCGAGTAAATTTAGAAATCATGGCAGAGGAAAACGAGAAAAACGAAAATGAAACAATTCACGAAAAAGAAGGTGTTGATGAAGTTAATGCGCAAAATGTAGCAGATGAAACGCCTAAAGAATTGTCGCCAGAAGATAAATACGCCGAATTGAATGACAGATTTTTAAGATTGTTTGCAGAATTTGATAATTATCGTAAACGCTCCAATAAAGAACGTGTTGATCTCATTTCAACTGCAAATGCTGGAATTCTAAAGGAATTGTTGCCGGTAGTAGATGATTTTGAAAGAGCAATCACGAATAATCATGATGTTACCGATGCAGAAACGATTAAAGAAGGATTTCAGATTATTTATAATAAGTTTAAGTCTATTCTAGAATCTAAGGGTTTGAAAGCCATGGAAAGTAAAGGGCAAGCATTTGATAGTGAATTACATGAAGCTATAGCAAATGTTCCTGTTGAAAATAAAAAAGAAAAAGGCATTGTAATAGATGATGTTGAAAAGGGATATTACCTTGGCGAGAAGGTAATTCGTTATGCTAAAGTAGTCGTTGGACAATAATCAAGTTAGAATAATACATATTTAGACCATGAGTCAAAAACGCGATTTTTATGAGGTTTTAGGTGTTGCAAAGAATGCTGATGAAGCAGAAATCAAAAAAGCATATCGAAAACTGGCATTGAAGTACCATCCTGATAAAAATCCAGGAGATAACCAAGCGGAAGATAACTTCAAAGAGGCTGCAGAAGCTTATGAGGTTTTAAGTAATCCTGAAAAAAGAGCGCAATACGATCGTTTTGGACACGCAGGTATGGGTGGAGCTTCAGGTTTCGGAGGCGGAATGAATATGGATGACATCTTTTCCCAATTTGGAGATATTTTCGGTGGAGCATTCGGTGGAGGTAGTTTTGGTGGAAGCAGGGGTGGTTCTAGAGTTGTTAGAGGAACAAATCTTAGGGTAAAAATGAAATTGACGCTTGAGGAGATTGCCGAAGGAGTCAAGAAGAAAATAAAGGTTAATAAGTTAGTTAATGCTGAAGGCGTAACCTATAAGAATTGTTCAACATGTAATGGTACCGGGAGAATTACAAGAGTTGCACAAACCTTTTTGGGAGCGATGCAAACCCAATCGACTTGTAATACTTGCCAAGGTGCCGGTAAAATGATTGACAAAAGACCATCTGATGCTGATGCTCATGGATTAAAAAGACAAGAAGAAGTTATTGAAATTGAAATTCCATCAGGCGTTGAAGAGGGTATGCAATTAAGTGTTACAGGCAAAGGTAATGCCGGTCCTTTTAACGGTGTGCCAGGTGATTTAATAGTTGTTATTGAAGAGGTTGAACATCCTGAACTTAAGCGAGAAGGTGATAATCTGCATTATGAAGCATTTGTGAATTTTGCATTTGTCGCTTTAGGTGAATCTATTGAAGTTCCGACGGTATCTGGTAAAGTAAAGATAAAAATTGATCCGGGAACTCATAGTGGAAAGGTACTCAGACTGAAAGGGAAAGGTCTTCCTCAATTGCAAGGTTATGGAACCGGAGATCTTTTCGTTCATATTAATGTTTGGACACCCCAAAAACTAACCCGTGAAGAACGAGAATTGCTGGAAAAATTAAAGGAAAGTGAAAACTTCCAGCCCCGACCTGAAAAAAATGATAGGGGATTTTTCAACAGAATGAAGGATATGTTCCAGTAAGATGCGTTTTATTGAATTAGGTCAAAAGGGAAATAATAAAATTACAAGCGTATTTATTACGCTGTCGGCTACCATTTTCGTTTTTTTTATTGTTCAAGTAGCAACTTTGTTTATTGCAATTTCTTTGTCCAACAGTCAAGGTATTTCGACAGACTTGAACACCATAATAGATCAGATCGGAGCGAATACTTTTCTGGCAATTCAATTGATTCCTTTTGCTTTCGCATTGTTAACCTTGTTTTTTTGCGTAAAATTCATTCATAAGCGTTCAATCCGGTCTTTACTTACTTCAAGAGAATTAATTGACTGGCGGCGTTTTTTACTTTCTGCATTGGTTTGGACAGTAATCATGGGAATTAATCTGTTCTTTGCATTTAGATTTTCAGATAATATAGAATGGAATTTTAATTTGCAATCCTTTTTGCCTTTATGTCTAATTTCTTTGATCTTAATTCCAATCCAAACGACTTGTGAAGAGGTCTTGTTTCGTGGTTATCTTTTGCAATATTTCGGTTCTTCCTATAAAAAAACTTGGTTAGCCATTTTATTATCTTCTATATTATTCGGACTTGTTCATGCTGGAAACCCTGAAATCGATTATTTAGGTTATGGTGCACTACTTTATTATATTTTAACTGCGATTTTTCTTTCGTTGCTTACAGTTATGGATGAAGGTTTGGAACTTTCCATGGGCTTTCATGCTGCAAATAATATTTTTGGGGCTTTGATTCTAACTAACGATTGGCAAGCATTTCAGACAGATGCTATTTTTATTGACTATTCAAAACCTGTTTTCTGAGTTGAGATGATTTTATCATTGCTTTTGATT
>CANHJY010000044.1 GCA_947461185.1 Flavobacteriales bacterium | reverse complement strand
GGCATGATGTCATGCACCATACCCCTCCATTTCAATTCATCAATAAATTTCTCCGGCATTTTATTTTGTTAATTCTTTAAAGACTTCTTCTAATGACCTTTCTTCGATTCGCATAGTTAAAACCAAAAGGCCATTATCTCTAGCATATTCTGCCACTTCTTTTCTTAAATCATTTCCATTCTGACCTTCTAATAACCACCCATTGCCTACGGTTTCAATTTTGGTGACAGCAGCAATCTTACCGAGTTGAGATTTGGTGATATTTCCATCAAATTCTACATAAACTGTCTGCTTTGAAGAATTTAATTGAAGATTTTCCGCTTTGTCATCTGCAACTATTTTTCCGCGATTGATGATAATCACGCGATCACATATTGCTTCTACTTCTTGCATGATGTGGGTAGACAACAACACTGTTTTTGATTTTCCAATTTCTTTTATCAGATCTCTAATTCCAACCAATTGATTCGGATCAAGACCCGAGGTAGGTTCATCTAGAATAAGAACTTCTGGATCATGAATTATTGCTGCTGCTAATCCCAATCTTTGTCTATACCCCTTAGAAAGTTGACCAACTTTTTTGTTTTGCTCCACTTCTAAACCTACAGCTTTCACCATGTTTTTTACCCGTTCGTTCAAGTTGGGTATCTTATATATTTTACCAACAAATTCAAGGTATTCTCTTACATACATATCCAAATAAAGCGGATTGTGTTCAGGTAAGTATCCGATTTTTTGGCGGGTATCCATGCTATCAACATCTACAGGCATACTGCAGACGTTAACCGTTCCTGAACTTGAAGGAATAAAACCAGTAATAATTTTCATGGTGGTTGACTTTCCTGCACCATTGGGACCTAGAAACCCAACTATTTCACCTTTTTTAATCGAAAATGATATGTCGTTTACTGCTGCTTGATTGCCGTAATACTTGACTAAGTTCTTTACCTCTATTGACATTTTTAACGATTGGAAAACAAAAATACTTTAAAATCTTGGCTTTACAACGACAATAAGTCGCGTAATAATCCAATGGCAATGTGAATTATCTTATTCAAAATTAATGGAATTCCCCGTATTTTTACAGAAATGACTGGCATCGTATTAAAATCAACTGGAAAATGGTATACCGTTTTAACCTCTGATGGAGCAACTGTAAAATGCCGAATCCGTGGAAAAATTAGATTGCAAGGATTAAGAACAACCAATCCAATTGCAGTTGGCGATGTTGTTGCATTAAGGAGCGAAGGCACAATGGAAGAGGATTTTGTAATTGAAGATTTTTTACCCAGGAAAAATTACATTGTTAGAAAATCGACCAACCTAAGTAAGCAAATGCAGATTCTTGCAGCCAATGTAGACCGTGCTTATTTGTTGGTTACGTTAAAATCGCCAGTGACGCAATTAGCATTTATCGATCGCTTTTTGGTAGCAGCAGAATCTTTTAGAATTCCTACCACCTTACTTTTCAATAAGATCGACATTTACAATTCGAAAGAACTCGGTGAAATAGACGATTTGATTGCTATGTATAACAAGATTGGGTATTCAAGCATTAAAATAAGTGCAGAAAAAGGAATAAACATCGACATCTTGCAAGCAGAAATCAAAGACCAACAAGTGATGATTTCAGGATACAGTGGCGTTGGAAAAAGTACGCTTTGTAACTGCCTGGATCCCGATCTTGAATTAGAAACTGGCGACCTTTCCTTGGCACATGATCAAGGTCAGCATACCACAACATTTGCGGAAATGCATCCTTTAAAAAATGGCGGTTTTATTATCGACACGACAGGAATAAGAGCTTTTGGGATTGTAGATTTAGAACGTGAAAATATTCCTCATTATTTTCCAGAGATGCGCGACCTACTTGGCGAATGTAAATTTCATAATTGTTTACATTTGAATGAACCAAAATGTGCAGTTAAGGAGGCTCTCCAGAATGGTGATCTTGCGCCATCACGATACAACACCTATTTGCAGCTAATGACGGAAGACCCTAATGATATTTACAGAAGATCAATCTACGAATAATGAAAGTAGTAATTCAACGTGTAAGTGAAGCGTCGGTTCAAATTGACAGTGTAATCGTTGGAGCAATTTCAAACGGACTGTTGGTTCTGCTTGGAGTTGAGCATGAGGACATTAAAGAGGATGCTGACTATCTTATTCAAAAACTGATATCACTAAGGATCTTTGGTGATGAAAATGGAAAAATGAATCTCGCAATTAAAGAAATTAACGGAAGTTTTTTGGTTGTAAGTCAATTTACGCTACATGCTTCAACTAAAAAAGGGAATCGACCGAGTTTTATTGTAGCAGCAAGACCTGAAACTGCCATACCACTTTATGAATATTTTACACAGCAACTCAGAGAATTAAGCGCATGTGTTGTTCAAACCGGGCAATTTGGAGCTGATATGAAAGTCAAGCTTTTGAATGATGGGCCAGTTACCCTAATAATAGATTCCAAAAGAAAAGAATGAAATGACAGAGAAAACTCAACTTAGTTTAACCG
Organism: Flavobacteriales bacterium; assembly: GCA_947461185.1. Lineage (GTDB taxonomy): Bacteria > Bacteroidota > Bacteroidia > Flavobacteriales_D > Crocinitomicaceae > M0103. Next base: position 8,561 of record CANHJY010000044.1, on the reverse strand, counting down.
AAGCACAACAGTTGGTGGACAACTGGATTAAAGAACATGGTGTTCGTTATTTTAATGAATTGACGAATATGGCTATTTTAACCGAAGAGGTTGGAGAAGTTGCTCGAATAATAGCCAGGAGATATGGCGAACAAAGCGAAAAAGAATCGGATAAAAATAAAGATTTGGGTGATGAAATGGCTGATGTTCTTTTTGTACTCCTTTGCCTTGCCAATCAAACGGGAGTCAATCTTGAAGAGGCTTTGATAAATAACTTGAACAAAAAAACCAATCGCGATAAAGATCGACACAAAAACAACAAAAAACTAGTATCATGAGTTGGAATAAAATACGACCTGAATTGGCAGAAATTCTTCAAGACAAAGGCTTTAACACAATGAACAGCTTCCAGGAATCCATACTGGATGTGATGAAATCAGGTAGAAATATTTTAGCGGAGGGGAGCGAAGGTTCTGGAAAATCTACTGCGATTTTATATACTGTTTTAGAAAAAATAAAAACTCCTGGAGAGGGATCCCCAAGAGCAATAATTAGCTGTTCTTCCAATGACAAGGCACAAAAAATATATGATGCTTTGAAAATATGTACTTTCCACTTAGACTTAACTGTTGATTTGGTGCATGATAAAGGAAATATGCTCAAACAAAGAAACGACTTGTTCGATGGTACAGAGATCATCGTTGGAACACCGAAAAGGTTGTACGAGTTATATATTCAAAATGGATATAACGTTGGAGAATTGAAGATTTTTATCCTTGACGATGCAATACAACAATTTAAAAACGGTAATGGCATCCACTTAAAGCGTATTACGGAAAGTTTACCAAAATGCCAGTTTATGATCTTAACCTCACCATTCAGTGACAAAAGGCTAGAAGAATTTATTGATGAAATTGGTCCATTTCAAAAAATTGAGGAATAATAATAAATTGTTATTTGTGTACTTCCTGCATTTTCGTTACCCGTTCTAAAATTGTGTTTCTTAAATAATTCGGAGCAACAATTTCTATTTCACCGGCAAATGAAAGTAATAACCTTATCAACTCCTCGGATATCATAACTTCCAATGTTAATGTAGCATATTCACTATTTTCCTCAATAATTTTTTGAGAAAAGTGTAAAGGTTGACTTTGCAAATACTTCGCAGCCACATTATTGGCCTTCAAAACAACATGCTCAGATTTGCTTTTGTTGTCAACAGAAATTCCAATTACATATTTAAAGTAAGCGTCAGCATCAAAATCAAATTTACTTTGATTCACATCATTGGTAATATTCAAATCAGACATTCTATCGAGCGCATAAGTTATAATTGCCTTCTTATCGTTATCAAATGAAATCAGGTACCAACGGTTTCTATATTCTTTGAGCAAAAGAGGCAAACATGACCGCAATTTACCTTTTCCGGAAATGAAACTGCTATAATTAAAATCGACATTGAATTTGTTTCGAATCGCCTCTAACAATGGTGTTAAGAACTCATTTCCACCAAGTGAAATTGCTGTTTCAAATTGAACATATTTTCCTACATCGTCACCATCAGAAGCGGAAGTAATTGAAACGCGATCAACAATTTTATCCATCGCACTTCCAAATTGCTTAAACATTTCCACTTCTCGGAATTGCATCAATGTTGAGAGCGCGAATTTTATGGCACTTAAATCATCATCCGTAAGAGGTATGTCATTAATTGAAAAACTCGGGTCTTCATAAAAATAACCTCCATTTTTTTTACTGTATTTAATAGGAGCATCGTGTTCCATTTTCATGGCAAACATATCCTTCTCAATCGTTGAGTCACAAATATTATCACCATATGTTGACCCAAAGAGTGCCTCTTCACATGCTTCCCTAAGGTCTTGTTTTGATGGAAAAGGTCTATATTTATTGCGAAGACAACGGTCTATAATTCTATAACGAATAAGTGCATTTTTAATGTGCGGCATGAGAACTTATTGAGAAACCTTAGGTTGGTATCCAAACAACTCAAAAAACTTGATCGCTTTTACAACTTCATAAGGCACATCGTCTTCCCAGCTAGGAGATGAGGCTTTAATTTTCATCAATACATCATCTGACATGATATGCAAAAGCCCTCTATCAAACTCGCCTATTTTATCCAATTTCCCATTGTCTTTGAGATAAGTAACCAAACCTTTTAAATGTGGAGCAATTTGAATATTATCGAGTGTTATTAATTCACCTGTTTCGACATCTATGGCTGGATAAACATACAACTTTACATTATGTCCAAAACCTCTACCAAAAGCTTCTAGCAAACCACCTGGAAGATTGTCATAATAGCGGTCATCGAAAATTGTGTAGAGATTGTATACCCCTACAATTAATCCTAACTTTTTACCTTTAGCAATGGTTGCAAGGTAATCTACCATTTTGTAATGTTTCAAATAATTGGAAATCATTACCGTGTAACCAAGAGAGCCTAACAAATCAGCCCTATCAATAAAATCCTTATCCGAAATTTTTCCGTCAGCCGTTAAATCTTTTAGCGTAAGTTCAAAAATGACATCGATATTTTCTTCAGTTACGTCCTTTTCTTTCAAGAATTGTTTTTTTCCTTGCTCAATCATGTCGATATGAACCTTGGTAACAGGTCTGAAACGACCTCTCATCAACAAAACATTCTTTTTATATAAAGCCGTTGCAGGTTGCAGTACATTTCCAATTAAATCGAACATGGTAGCATCAGTTATTCCTCTTTTTACAAGGTTTAACGCCAAAACACGATTATCCATATGCTCAAAATCAGGTCCTGAGAAACGCAACATATCTATTTCCATTCTTTCCCGAGGCAAACGATGCGTAAGGAAATTCAAGAAACTATCCATGTCATCTGAATGGAAATAACACGCATGAATAAGATTCACACCCAAAATACCAATTGCATCTTGTTGAGCCTTATTGCTATTATCGTGCATTTTGATGTGCAAAATGACATCATTTGGCTGGGCTAAAAGGGACTTTTGAAAACGTATACCAACCCATCCCTGACCTTGATTAGATTTATGGTAATTTAAAGACTCGACAGTATTACAAAAGGCAAAAAAACGCGACTCTTTATTTTTGTTTGGCAATCTAAATTTCAAGGTTTGATATTCCGTATCAAGCATCGTCATTAAACGCTCTTCACAAACATATCTTGATGCTTCCCCATACATAGCATCAGATACTTTCATGTCATAGGCCGATTGGGTATAAGCTATGGTGCCAGAACTACCTCCTGCTTTGAAAAAATTTGCAGCCACTTCCTGACCTGCACCTATTTCAGCAAAACACCCATAAATATCTGCTGTTAAATTAATCTGAAGCGCTTTTTCTTCAGTAGTCAAACGTCTTTCGTCAATCATTGTAAGTGGATATTACCAAAATCAATCGGGATCTTGAAAATTTGGATTGTTTACAAAGTTATAATCTGTGAGGGTATTTAGGAATTTTTTAAGCAAATCCTTTTCTGTTGCATCAAGTTGAACTCCTCCTTGTGATGCGTATTCAATTAATGGATCAATCGTAGAACTCATGTGTATACCGGAGGAATAATGTTCAATTACCTCATCCAAGGTTGCAAATCGACCATCATGCATGTAAGGCGCTGTTAATGCGATATTTCTTAAAGTTGGAATCTTAAATTTACCATTATCATCAGGATTACCGGTTATGGCTCCTCGACCCAAATCTGTAAATGCTGGATCCAGTCCATTATTACTAAATTTATTAACGTGCATCATTGCACCTTTATGGCAATGAAAACAATCTGCTCCATTCAAACTTTTAAACAAATCGTATCCTGCCCACTCTTCCGGAGTAACTTGTCCTAAGATTTGCTGCTCATAAGAAGTTAGCGGCATGCTGAACTCATATTTGTACATCACATCATACTTAGACGTTCCGGAAATCATGGTTCTCAAAAATTGGGCTATTGCTTTGGCAACTTTAGTTGAATCGATTCCAGATTCTCCAAATGCCTTGAAGAACATATTACGATAGGTAACATTGCCATTTAACTTATTCACTGCATCTTTCCAAGATTGATGCATCTCAATTGGATTTGGAATAGGCTCCAGAATTTGTTCTTCCAATGTTTTGGCGCGTCCATCCCAAAAATAAGATGTTTGCCAGCCTAAGTTGATTAATGCCATTGAGTTTCTGGTCCCTTGAATGCCATCTATACCCGTTGAATACTTATTTGGGTCCGTAAAAGCGTGCTGAGGAGAATGACAACTGGCGCAAGACATGGTGTTATCACCACTCAACATTTCCTCATAAAAAAGTTTTCTACCTAACTCAACTCCTTCAACCGTCATGGGATTATCTTCGGGGATAGCCATGTCTGGAAAATGCGAAGGAATATCTAATGTATATGGCGTTTGAGAATAATTAACCTTTTCTTTCCTACAAGCAATAAGAACAGATAAAACCAGAAATATGAGTAATAAATACTTCATTGTTAGAGCGGACTGAGTGCTTGTTTTAAATGTTGTATAACTTTCAAACTAATTACTTCTTGACCTGGCATATTATGAGACGTGAATTCATTTTTAAGATCAAAGGAAGTTATGCCGTTGTTCAAAAACGTTTTCATATCTAATTTCAAAGGCAAAGTATAAGTATTTTGGCCGGATGGATTCCACGTTAAATTATTGAAACTTAAGTTTTGCGTGATGGCATCAGAACCAACGTGGAAAATGACGAAGTGATTAAAGTTAGGAACGCCATCATTTAGCGTATCGACTTTTGCTTCAACCTTTAAGAAAATGTATCCAGGATTCCAATCCCAATGCATGTCGTTAGCGATCATGATATTAAGTGGATTATCATTTGGAAATGCTGAAGGATCATCATGATTGTAAGCTGAATCTACGCCGAGTAAACCTGACAAACTTTTGAAATCATCTGGATTTCCATAGCCATTGAACACAGCTGTACCTCTTTCTCTATAGTCAAAAAGCGCTGCATCGAACAATGGTTTTGATGTTCCAACAAAAGATGAAAAATAACACTTCAACTCTGTAAATTGAATATCATAACCCTCAGGCGTTGTAACAATTTGATCCAATTGAAGGGTGTTTGCTCCAAAGTAAGGCTGTAATGTAACATTCAAAGCAATTTGTTCAGTTGGTGGTGGAGTAACCTCATCATCATTACATGCAAACAGCAATGGGATTGCAATGAGAAAGATATATCGTGTGTACCTTGTCATAATAACAAATATAAGAATCTGAATCTTATTGTTAACTTTAATTCATCATCAATTTAATCTTAAAACATGTCTGAAACTGAAAATGTTCGACCATTAATAATTTTTAACGCATCGGCAGGAAGTGGTAAAACATTTACTTTGGTTGAAACCTATTTGTTGCTGATTCTAAAGGAAGACATTCAAACATTTTCTAAAATCATTGCAATGACCTTTACTAATAAGGCTGCGTTGGAAATGAAAATAAGGATTATTGAAACATTAGACAAGTTAAGTTATCCGGAAAAATACAAGGAGGAATCGATTAAATATGCGGAGAAATTAGGTGAAAAATTAGGATTAACGAAGGAAGAAGTTGCCCTGAAATGCAACAAAATACTATTCTCCATTTTGCATAATTACGAGGATTTTTTCGTTTTGACCATTGATAAATTCAACTTGAGATTAATTCGCTCCTTTAGTCGCGATTTAGACTTGCCTAATGATTTTGAGGTTGTATTAAACGAAGCAGATATTATCGAACAAGTTGTTGACACGATACTCAATGATTTGGGAAAACAAACAACAAAGGATTTAACTAATCTTGTTTTGGCATATGCTAAACAAAATATCGAGGATGGAGAAAAATGGAACTTCAGAAAACAGCTTATTACGTTTGGGGAGATTTTGAACAAAGAAAAAAATCAGGGATTAATCGAAAAGCTTTTGAAAATGGACTTTTCAAAAGAAAATTATCAACTTTTGAAAAATGAACAAGCGATTACCCGTGATGCGTTTTTAAAAAAATGTAAAGAGACTTTTAATCTTTTCATTTCATTGAAATTAGATTCAAAAAACCTTCCGCAAGGTTCAAATATGTCAAAGGCAATCCAGCGTTTGAACACTTACAAAGACATTGATGACACCATTTTTTCACCTACGATTAAAAAAAATATTGAAGACGAAACACCATCAAACAAAGCATTTCCTGAGCAACTTAAAGCTTCATTGAGAGAACTTAATGATTACCACCGAAGCATAAGGGAAACCTATTTTCTCAAAAAAACATACATTAAGAACTTTTTTAATATGGCTTTATTGCAACATATGGCAAGAGCAATAGATCGTATAAAAAAAGAAGAGCAGTTGTTACGGATTTCTGAATTTAATACGCTGATTTCAAAATTAGTAAGGCATGAATCTGCACCTTTCATTTACGAGAGATTAGGTACAAGGTTCAAACATTTCTTGCTAGACGAATTTCAAGACACATCAAGGTTGCAGTGGTTAAATATGGTTCCTTTGATAAGAGAATCAATTAGCTCCAATAATAAAAATTTAATTGTTGGAGATCCTAAACAATCCATTTATCGCTTTAAAAACGGATTGGCGGAACAATTTGTAGCCTTACCCAAAATCTATAATCCTGAGGAGTTCGCCGATATTGAAGAGTTTTCTAATTATTTCGAAAAAATGGGTAAAACGATACCATTGACTGGAAATTGGCGCTCCGCGGTGGAAATTGTCGAGTTTAACAATCGTTTTTTCAAGGAATTTAAATCCAAGCTATCTGAAATACAGCGAGAATTCTACGATTCCATTCATCAAACACCTGAAAAAAACCACAAAGGTTACGTGAAGATCCAGTCACAAAAAGTTAAAAAAGTTGAATTAGAAACGAGCATAGAAAATATAGCATCACAAATAGAGGAATGTTTATCAGATGGTTTTGAACCTGCAGATATTTGTATTTTGGGTGAAACCAATAGAAAAACTAGCCAGTGGGCAATAGGTCTAACTCAAAAAGGATATAAAATCGTTTCGAATGATTCACTCATGGTGCATTCAGATTTATGCGTAAGACTCACATTAAGCTATCTTAAAAGAAGATTGAACCCTTCTTCAAAACATGAAATTAAACGTTTTGCTGAAATATTTTTACGTTTGAAAAATCGAAATGGTATTCTATCATATAGAAGCTTTTTCAATAACAAGAAAAAAGAGGATGGTTCTGAGTACAGCGAGTTTAACGAAAATGCTTTCCTCAACACACACTTTAAAACCAGAGATGACTTTTTCACAACTTATGAGACACTCTATGATTTAGTTCTTTCATTTTATTCAATGATGGGATGGGAAGAATTAGATAATCCGTATTTACATCATTTTGCTGATTTTGTTCATGAATTCGAAATTAAAAAAGGTCCTGATTTACAAGAATTGATTGCGTATTATAACGAGCAGAAAGGTAAATTGGCCATTCAAATTCCAGAAAGCAGGGATGCTATTAAAATGATGACCGTTCACAAGTCCAAAGGTTTGGAATTTCCTGTAGTTATTCTTCCCGATGTTGATTATGATACAGAAATCAAAAGCCAAGCTAAATTTTTAATAGAATCTGATGATTATATTCTTTACACTACTTTAAAAAAAGAGAGTCCCATAGCAAGTATACAAACACAACAAAAGAAAGAATCTTCACAAGTATTTTTAGATAAGTTGAATTTATGTTATGTAGCTTTTACAAGGGCTGAAAAAAGATTATACATTACGAATCATTTCTCAAAGAATAGGCTAGGACCTATGATACATGATGTTTTTAAAAATCTTGAAAATATAATGTGCGGTGAAGAAGAATCCATTTGTATTGAATACGGAGAAAGGGTTCCTTACGTTGACAAACGCGACAATAAGTCGGCAGAATTTTTCATTCCAAAAAAACTCGGTTCCAAACTTTGGTTTCCCGATATTGCATTAAAAGAACAAAATGGTATTGAGGAAGACGATCAATTAACCCATGAAAGAAGATTTGGAAATCAATTCCATTTAGCGGTTTCCAATATTAATAGAACCGCAGAAATTGAAAATATTTTAACAGATTTAAAATTAAGAGGTGAAATAGAAACTGATTTTTACACACCAATTAAAGAGCAAATAACTCAATTATTTGAATCTACTCATTATTCAAAAATAATTGATGGAGCAACGGCGATTTTGAATGAACAAGAGATTATACTTGATGAAAAAACAACAATAAGACCAGACAAGATTGTTATGAAAACAGATGAAATTGCTATTGTTGATTTCAAAACTGGGTTACCAAAAGAAAACGATAAAAAACAGGTATACACCTACATGAAAGCGCTTCAAAACATGGGTTATTCTAATGTGAAAGGGCATTTATATTATACAGCCAAACGAGAATTTATTGAACTATAATGCTTTCAAAGTTACCTTTTGAAGCAGTGCATCATCAACTAATTCTGGAACCGTAACTTTTAATAGTGGCTCTTGTTCCATTGCTCTTTTTATAGCAAAAATTGATCCTTCATTTCTAGCCCAATTTCTTCTTGCAATTCCATTATTC
>CANHJY010000043.1 GCA_947461185.1 Flavobacteriales bacterium | reverse complement strand
ATTATCCATTTCTGAGATTCATAAAATCATTACCAAACGATTTCCAAAAGACAGTTTAGTCATTTTAACCGATAACAAAGCACTGGTATATGCTCATACGCCCATTAAGCAGCCGCAATCCAAAGATGTTGACAATAAATTGAATAACGATCCAGGATACAAATTAATAAAGGAAACAAGATTCGGTAAAAATTGGGAAAATGGTTTTATTTACAGCACACAAAGTCACAACCCGAGAAAATCTAAAAGAATTTATCACTTTGATGCCGTTACAGGGAAACTTCTTTGCATTACTGAAATTTATAATGTTACAAATGGCAACCACAGCAATTAACTGCACTTTTGCAATAGACTGATCTAGCGCAAAATTGACACATTTTACACGATACGAATTATTGCACTTTGAATGAGGTCAGTTGATAAACACCTCAATATTCGCAAGACTTTAAACCGTTAATGATATTTTATTTAAACAGCTACACGGCAATTTAACCTAATTAAATATCGAAAAACGGAATTTTAGATGAACTCGTTAGAAAGTATTTCGGTACTTTGTATTAACCAAAATTTTAAGATTTAAAGTAGCAGTGCGCTTTAATAAGCGAAAACAAATACAGGCCAACTGCAATTTTTGGAACTAAACAATAAACTACTTTTCAATACAACCGATATCAACAGACTAAAAACATTATATTAGCGTAAATAATACGCATATCAATAATGGAATTGAAGCAAGAGATTAAAGTTGCTGTGGATGCAATCGTTTTTGGTTATTCAAATAACAAATTGAATGTACTTCTCATAAAACAAAAATATGGCACTTTTAAAAATCAATGGGCTTTAGTCGGTGGGTTCGTTAAAGATAAAGAAGCCTTAATAGATGCCGTAAATAGAGAATTATTGGAAGAAACAGGAATTAAAGTGAACTATTTAGAGCAACTCTACACATTTGGAGACAACATTAATCGCGACCCTCGTTTTCATGTAATTTCAGTTGCTTATTTTGCCTTGGTTAATTCGACAAAATTAATCCTGAAAGCCGACTCAGATGCAGAGGATGCTAAGTGGTTCCCTATTAATCAAATTCCGGATTTAGCATTTGACCACAAAGAAATTTTAGCTATTGCTCTGAAACGACTCCAAAGTAAACTCACCTACCAACCCGTTGGCTTTGATTTACTTCCTAAAACCTTTTTGTTTTCAGATCTTGAAAATCTGTATTGTACCATCTTAGAAACTGAGATAGATAGAAGAAATTTCCGTAAAAAGATTTTAAGTTTTGGAATTGTGGAAGAAACTGATCAATTTGGCAATAACCTTAAAGGGAGACCTGCGAAACTTTTTAGGTTTAACAAACAGAAATACAACAAGTTAAGCAAGGACGGAATCTTTTTTGAAATTAATTTTGCGTAATTTTTACACAAAATATTTGGTTATATAAAACATTAACTTAACTTTGTGTAATAAATACACAAAATAAAAAGTTATGACACTTAATTTAGATCAAAATTTCAAACCAATATCAGGAGAAGAAATCCAGTTTGAATGCTTTACCTTTTCTGGTGGGGAGCCTCATATTAAAATAAATTCAAATATTGACAGGACTAAAAAAGTTACCATAACGCACAGATTAAATTCATTTAATGATTTAGGATTGCTATGCTTGGCAGTAGATGCACTAAAAAGAATGGATATGAAACTGGATCAATTGGTAATCCCTTATTTCCCAGCTTCAAGACAAGATAGAGTTATGGTAGAAGGAGAACCACTTTCAGTAAAAGTGTATGCTGAAATCATAAATGCTTTAAAGTTTAAGAAGGTAATCATTTTTGATCCGCACTCAGATGTCACTCCTGCTGTTTTGAAAAATTGTAAGGTTGTCGAAAACCATCATTTTATTGCGCAAGTAATTCATAAAATTGGCAAAGAAGTCAAACTGATTGCTCCTGATGCCGGATCAATGAAAAAAATCTACAAATTATCTCATTTTCTTGGTGGTAAACAAGTCATTGAATGCGGCAAAAATAGAGATGTAAATACAGGGAAATTAGCCGGATTTAAGGTTTATGCTGATGACTTACAGCATGAAGATTGTTTAATCGTTGATGACATTTGCGATGGCGGAGGTACATTTATCGGACTAGCTGATGAATTAAAAAAGAAAAATGCAGGCAAGTTATATTTGGCTGTAAGTCATGGGATTTTTAGCAAAGGTTTTGAAGATTTAAAGTGTTTTGATCAAATTTTCACAACAGACTCAATTAAAAACATCGAACACGATTGTTTAACTCAATTTAAATTAAACGATTTACTATGAATTATAATGTCATAAAAAGTGCGCTATTTGGATTATCCGTAGCAGATGCTTTAGGTGTTCCTGTAGAATTTAAAAGTAGAGCTTATTTAAAATCAAACCCTGTTACAAACATGTTTGGATTTGGAAGCCATAATCAACCCATAGGTACTTGGAGCGATGATAGTTCATTAGCATTTTGTTTGGCAGATAGTTTATGCAATGGTTATGACTTAAAAGATATTGCCCATAAATTTTTACAGTGGAGAAATGAGGAAATATGGACTCCTCATGGAAAAATTTTTGATATTGGGATTGCTACTAATGAAGCTATCAACAGAATTGAAAGTGGTCAAACACCAAGTTCATGCGGCGGTTTTGAGGAAAAAGATAATGGCAATGGGTCTTTAATGCGAATAATGCCTTTAGTATTTCATTTGCAAAATGAAACTGATCTAGAAAAAATATTTGAAATAACTAAAGCGGTTTCTTCCATAACCCATGCTCATTTTCGCTCTGTTTTGGCTTGCTTTATTTACATCGTGTATATTTTAGAAATCTTAAAGGGATTGGATAAATTAGTTGCATACCAAAATACGCAAACCATTGTCAATAGATTTTGTACAAACAAAAATTTCAAAAATCAAGAGATCAAACTTTTTGCAAGAATTTTAGAGGCAGATATTTCTGAGATAAACGAAAGTGAAATATTTTCAACAGGATATGTGATTCATACTTTAGAAGCCTCATTTTGGTGTTTTTTAAATGCTAATTCGTATTCAGAAACGGTATTAAAAGCTATTAATTTGGGCGACGACACAGATACAACTGCTTGCGTTGCAGGTGGAATCGCAGGAATTTACTTTGGTATAGAAAATATCCCAAAAAGTTGGATAGAAAATTTAGTGAAATCAAATGAAATAAACGCTTTAGCAGAAAAATTATATAATCGATTAAACTTAAATAAAACACAAAAATTATGAATCCTTTATTATTGACAGATGGTTACAAAGTAGACCACAGAAGACAATATCCTGACGGAACAACATTAGTTTATTCCAATTGGACACCAAGAAGCAGTCGTATGGATAACGTAGATGAAGTCGTGCTTTTTGGATTACAGTACTTTCTAAAAAAATACATTTTAGAAGATTTTGAAAATTACTTTTTCGCGCAACCCAAGGAAAAAGTGATAGCTGAATACAGCAGAAGAATCAACAACTATTTGGGTGAAAATCAAATTGGGACGAAGCATATTGAAGACTTGCATGACTTAGGTTATATTCCAATGGTAATTAAATCGCTACCGGAGGGCACAAGCGTACCATTGAAAGTACCTATGTTCACCATGTACAATACCCTACCTGAGTTCTTTTGGCTCACTAATTATTTTGAAACACTTGTTTCTGCAGTAGTATGGTTACCATGTACTTCTGCAACAATAGCCAAACAATACAGAAGGATATTAGATAAATTTGCTATTGAAACATCGTCAATACCTGAATTTGTAGATTGGCAAGGTCACGACTTTTCAATGAGAGGCATGGCAGGAATTGAAGCAAGTTTGATTTCAGCAAGCGGCCATCTTTTAAGTTTTAATGGTACAGATACTATTCCGGCAATTTCATTATTGGAAAAGTACTACAATGCCGATTCTGACCTTGAACTCATTGCTGGCTCCGTGCCGGCAACCGAACATAGTGTAATGAGCATGGGCACCTCTGAAAATGAAATCGAAACTTTCAGACGGCTTATATGTGATGTTTATCCGAAAGGAATTGTTTCCATCGTTTCTGATACTTGGGATTTATGGAAGGTGCTATCTGATTATCTGCCAGAACTTAAAGAAGAAGTATTAAGTCGAGAAGGTAAAGTAGTTATAAGACCTGATAGCGGTGATCCAGTTGATATCATTTGTGGAAATCCAAATGGTAAAAATGAGAAGGAGAAAAAAGGCGTAATTGAATTACTTTGGGAAACATTTGGTGGTACAATTAACGCTAAAGGTTTCAAGGAATTGGATTCACATATTGGTGCAATATATGGTGATAGCATAACCATTGCCAGAGCAACTCAAATTTGCGAAAGACTAAAAGAAAAAGGATTTGCATCGACAAATATTGTCCTGGGAATTGGATCGTACACCTATCAGTACAATACAAGAGATACTTTCGGTTTTGCTATGAAAGCGACCTATGGCGAAGTTAATGGTGAAGGCAGAGCGATTTTTAAAGACCCAATTACGGACGACGGCTTAAAAAAATCTGCTAAAGGATTGATAAAAGTGGAACATGAAAATGGAGTCTACAGGCTTATCGACCAAGTGACATGGGAACAAGAAGGGCAAGGAGAACTAAGAGAAGTTTTTAGAGATGGTAAGCTTTTAATTGACTGGACATTAGCAGAGATTAGACAGCAAATGAAAAAGTAATCCGGGCCAATAAGATTATTGAAAGTATAAAGTGCTAATTATCAGAATAAGAATAGCCTATATTTGTGAAAGCGCACTAACTTAGACTAAAATTCCTATACTGAGAATTATATAACGATTGTTATACTTACTGCTCATGAGATTATTAAATCAACAACATCCGTTCAAGACGCGATACTTTTGCCAAATAGCTAAGCTTTTTGAATTGCAAACCGATGAAAAGACTATCAATCGATTCACTCGTTCATTTTTCCTATGCAGTATCTTTTTGTTTATTTTCGGATCAAAAATTTCAGCTCAAGAAAAGTGTGGCACTCAATTTAACAGGGATAAATTAATTGAAATGTATCCAGAATTGAATAGTATTTATCATTCGCAAGATCAAGAATTCTTAGATACATCATTTCTAAAACAAAGCACAATTATTACCATCCCTGTAATTTTTCATGTAATTTATAATGATCCCTCACAACAAGTTTCTGCAACCTTATTAAATCAAGCTGTTGATATATTAAGCAAAGATTTTAGAAGACAAAACCCTGATGCTGTTAACACAGGCCAATATGGTGGTTACGAATCCCCTAATGGTCTCTGGCCTCAAAATTATGAGAACATAGCGGCTGATTGTGAGATTCAATTTATTTATTGTGGAGTTACTTACGATTATACCCCATACGCGCAAATTGATATTTCTCAAAATCCATATTATCTGAAAACAACATTCCCTTATTATCAAACTTACAATCCAGCCAAATTCCTCAATGTTTGGGTTTGTAATATGGGTGGATCTCTTTTGGGTCTAGCCGAATTTCCTGGAAGCCCACCTCAATATGATGGTGTAACAATAACTCACACCTCCATTGGTTATAATAGCCCGGATAACAGGGTTCTGACTCACGAAGTGGGACATTGGTTGGGCTTAAGACATATTTGGGGAGATTGTATGTGTTGTGATGATTACGTAGGGGATACAGCTCCGCAACAAGACAACAATAGCGCAATGGCTAATCAACCTTCTTTTCCTTCATATCCCAATCAATATCCCTGCGCCACATGGACTGCGTGTCCGGGCGTAAATGTTTATGGAAATTTATATTATCCATATGTTAACATGGGCGATAATTTTATGGATTATTCTCCATCTTCATGTCTTAACTTTTTTTCTCAAGGGCAAAAACAGCGCATGTGGTATTTTATAAATAATTATCGACCTACACTATTACAAAACAATTCTTGTACTGTTGAACTTATTGAAGAAACTCAGATTGTTAACTCAATTAAAGTCTACCCTAACCCTACCAATGGGATTATAATGTTATCGGAAAATGCCAATGTTCAACTCACTGACTTAACAGGTAAAGTAATTTTGAACGAATCAAATGTCAATTCACTTGATCTTAATCAGCAAAAAAATGGAGTTTATATTTTGATGTTGACAAATGATTCCGGAGCGCTTATTCAACGCATGAAAATCGTAAAAGAGTAATTTCTAAATAGTAAATCATTTGATAGTTTTTATTAATATTGACGAATGGAGGAAACCGAAAATCCAGATAAGAGTAGGAAAAGAATTTAATCTATTAGAATTATGAACAAATTATTTAGTTTGGTAACTATGCTATTAACATTTGGTTTTGCTAATGCGCAAAGTAAAATTTATAACGGCGATTATTACGGAAAAGATGATGTGATAGGTTACTGTGAAAATGGTAAAATTTATACCGGTGATTATTATGGAAAAGATGATGTCATCGGATACTATGAAGATGGTAAAGTATATACTGGTGATTACTACGGAAAAGATGAAGTAATAGGATATTACGAAAATGGTAAAATTTATACCGGTGATTATTACGGAAAAGATGATGTTGTCGGGTACTATGAAGATGGGAAAATATACACCGGTGATTACTACGGAAAAGACGATGTAGTTGGATATTATGAGGGTTGCGGTGCAGCTGCAGCCTACTTACTTTTGTTCTAAAAATTTCTAAATCGTATATTCAACTATTTTTAAAAATTTAAGGAGAATGCCGAAAATCCAAAAAAGAGTAGGCAGAAATATAATTAATAATAATGAAAAAAATAATTTTCTTTTTTACCCTATTTTTATCCATTGGATACGCTAGTGCACAAAGCTCAAACTCAACAAACATTATGATGTTAAATGGTACATGGGACTTATACTCAAATACAAATGGAATCATTGGAAAAACTCCAGACCAAAGTATGAATATCATGACTTTTGATGGAAATAAAATTGTTGTTCAGGGTATTTCTCCAGGCGATACGTATTGGATTGGTTTGGGTGAATTAAATGGTTCAGAAGGATATTTCGATTGGCGATTTAATGATGGCAGATATGGCCAGACAACTTTTAAAGTTGATAAGAATGGTAATCTAGATGCGCATAGTTTAAGTTTTACAGTGGATTACCAATACTTAGCAAAAAGAAGGAATTGATATAAGATTGTTATCCAATTTAAACATACCAATTGCAATTGCAGGTAAATTAAGTTGTATGAATTAATCCCCTCAACACTAGCGAAAAAAAAGCGATAATTCTTAAAATAGAAAGATTTTATATACCATAAATGCAATGAAAACTTTAAAATCAATTACAGGAGTAGCGCTCCTAATTTTAACAATTCTATATGGTTGTGGTTCTGAAAATTCAAAGACACCAACAAAACCAACTGAAAAAACGGAATCAAATAAAAAAGAAGATAAAGGTTTATCTGCTGAATTACTCGGAAATTATCACGGTATGCAGTCTGGCTATTTTATGAAAAATCAATACGGTGATGATATGATAATCAACGGAAATAAAATTGCTGTTCCTGCTATTGATTTTAAATTCCTACTAAAAGAAAATAACATTGTTAGCTTGCAACAGACGAATCTTGATGACAATAGCCGCGTTTACTATGATGGAAACTATAAAATCATTTTAGATGAAAAGAATACCACTAAAATCGAATGTTCTTTAAGTGATGGTAAAACTTCAAAACCGATTTATACCATGACTATAAGTAAAAATGACAAAAAAGGGACTTGTAATGGAAACAATGAACCTGAATTTTCAATTGAAAAAACTTTGTAATAAAATGAAAAAAGTTATTTCCTCATTAGTAGTAGCGACAGTTACCATCCTTTTACTCTCCAATTGCTCAAATGAGTCAGGTAATAAAACTGATGACAATAAAACGCTTGCGAAAAATATCAGCAGTGCGCCCAAAACCATCGAGCAAATGCCAATAGAACAACCCGAAACGCTAGAACCAGCAGAAGTAACTGTCAAACTATTCTTCAAAAACCGAGACCTATCAGGTTATGATGGTTACGAAGATGAGGAAGGCTATACTCCAAAAATTTCAGAAAGGGAAAATTTCCGAATAGAACACAAATATACCTTCTGCTATGACTCAGAAATTTTTGATAATCTTCAGTTCATTGGTAATGGTGATGCTTTAAACCTTCAAATTTTGCAAGGTAAAGAAGTAATTTTCAGAAAAAACAACTTCGAATTGAAGGGCATATTAAAATTGACAGATAAGGATTTTGACCTCTCCACCAATCCAACTTCAGTCATATTAACCCAAAATGATAAAATTATTTTTCAAGGAAATATTGACGCACAACCTTGTATGTAAATTCGAAATAACTTTTTATTATTACATTAGTCAATTACTATTCAAACCATATTTCAATGAAAAATCTGGTGCTTTTAACTTTTTTCCTATTAATATCAGTACGTCTTTTTGCTGATGCTGCCAAAGACATGTCATCTCAATCGAATGTTGACTATGTTCTTTATTCCATTGCTGCATTTGCTTTTGCTTTTCTAATTTGGATTTACATTAGAGAGAGAAAAAAAGAATAACCGCTACTTATGTTTATTTTCATTTATTTAGTATTTACCATTTTAATTGAAACAACATTGTTGGCTTTGCTAATGGGTCGCTGGAATAGTCAAAAACAAATTGTTTTTATTCTTGCGAATATGTGTTCGTGGTCGGCACTCCATATTTTATGGGTTCAGTATGACATCAACATCTGGTTTCTTGAATTTTCTGTTACTATTTTTGAAGCTTTAGCACTTTTCTTTGTTGCCAAATTGGCCCTACAAAAATCTTTTATGTTCGCATTTGTAACGAACAGCGCAAGTTTAGGTATCGGAATTCTCATGAACGGTCTACCACAATGAAACTAATTCTCCCAATACTTCTAGGAACTGCGCATGCACTCAATGATTTTTTCTCGGGTTTTATATTAGCCACTTATTCCAACGAATTATCGGGAGAATCCAGCACAACATTATTTCTAATTTATGGCGCTTTGGCATTCGGTGGACAAATCCCTATTGCAATCATAATCAACAGAGGAATTGATTTGAAAAGAGCTACACTTTTTGCGATTTCACTTTTAGGTTTTGGTATAATTTCAAGTTATGGAAATTCGCCAACTTTAACCATCATGACAATTGGTATTGGATCTGCTTTGCTTCATGTTTCCGCTGGGACTTGGGTTTTAAAAATTGCCCAACAGCAAGTCGGAATTACAGGCATTTTCGTTGCTCCAGGAGTAGCTGGTTTGACACTGGGTGGGATTTTAGGTAGTCAAAATTTAACTAATATTCCATTATTCACGCTGATTATTGGGATTGCATTAATCATCTCCATTTGGATAACTTCAAAAAGCTATAACGGTTCCCAAAGAGCTGAGAAATCAACCGCTTCAATTGAATTTGATCGTCATGACGGACTCATGTTGCTCATTTTAGCAGCTATATGCTTACGCTCACTCATTTGGGATATTATCAATTTATCGTATTCAGGAAATAACCAAAACCTCATTCTTGCTATTGGCCTTTCTGCTTTTATTGGTAAATTACTGGGTGGTTTTTTGAGCGATGCTTTAGGATGGAAACGATGGATACAAATTTCATTGCCTTTATCATCAGTTTTTCTCGTCTTTTTTGGTGATAATACCCTAGCTATTTGCACAGGTGCTGCTTTGCTACAAAGCACAACACCCGTGATGGTGCATTTAATGTATCGCGTTTTTCCAAAGGAACCAGCAATAGCAATAGGAATGACACTTGGTTTAGGAATTTTACTGGCGGGTCTGCCAACATACCTACCCATAGTTTTGAAGAATTTGAATTTTATATTGATTATCTGCTGCCTAGTTTTACCCTTGTACGCATGGTGGCTTGTTCGGCTTATTAAGAAAAACTAATAATAAATTAAATTATATGAAACGATTCATTTTCCTTACTACACTTACGCTTGTTTCCTTTAGATTATTTGCTGACATCCCTGAAGAAAAACTAAAAATAGAGTTGTTTGACAATATTCAAACAGAACCTGAACCTGCAGCAGATACACAAAAAGCAGCAAACAAAGAAGTTGCTGATAAAGAAGCAGCAAGCAAAGTAACAGATGTTCAAGAAACAACAACCAAAGTAGCAGATGTCCCTAAAGCAGCAAACAAAGCTACGGATGTCCCTAAAACAGAAAATCAATTGTCAACTGTTGCTTATCTCTTATATGCAATCGCTGCATTTGCTTTTGCCTTTCTAATTTGGATTTTCATTCGCCAAAGAAGAAAGATAGAATAGAAATAATTTTGTTTGCAACAATCTCCATTCAAAGTAAAAAATTTAGTTTTACATCATGTTTTAAAGAAAAATTGCGAGCATTTCATTTAAAAGAAAAACACTATTTTTCAATTATTACAAAGGAGAAAACCGAAAATCCTTAATCGAGTAGGTAAGCACTTTAATTAAAAACTTTATGAAAAACATTTTTATGATTGTTGCAGCATTCTTTTTTGCGACAACTATTTTTACAGGTTGCGGCAATGACGACAATAACAGCAAGAATGGTAGTGATCTCTCTAATCCTGAAGCAACCATTAATACCCTAATTAAAGCATGTACGGAGAAAGATAAAGATGGATTAAGTAGGTGTTTCTCTAAAAATAGTGAGGGCGAGTTTAAATCAATCGTGGACAAAACGATATCAGATAAAGATTTGAATGAGATGAAAGCAACTTTTGAAAAAGCATCTATTCTTTCAAGCGAAGTTGAAGGTAGTAAGGCAATGGTCTCTTTGCAGTTGAAAGATCGCGTGGAACAAATAATAATGACTCAAGAAAATGAAAATTGGGTGATTCTCGATTTTTGATGTTTTATTAAAGTTAAGTTTCTTAATTAAGGAGCAATAACTTCCCTATTGACATAAAAATAATATAGTAATCAACAAAAAAGCTGAACCTTTCGATTCAGCTTTTTTAGTTATTGTTAAACTATTTTACAAATGTATCACTTCGCCATAAGCTGCTGCTGCTGCTTCCATAATGGCTTCTGACATGGTTGGATGCGGGTGAACAGTTTTAATCAACTCCTCCCCTGTTGTTTCCAATTTTCGAATAGCTACGATTTCAGCAATCAT
>CANHJY010000042.1 GCA_947461185.1 Flavobacteriales bacterium | reverse complement strand
GTTAAGAGATTAAACAATACTTGTCCAATTTTGGGACGATCTCCAGTAACGAAAAGAGGCGTATACTCTTTATCTAATTTTATTTTAAACGATTTATCGTTGGACATAATTTCAAGCGCGTCAATTGCTTCAGTTATCAGTTCAACAATATCGAAAGAACGGAGTTCCATGGATAAAGTATCTACTTCAAGTTTGGTGATTTGGTCCAAATCTTCAATAATACTAACCATTCGATCGGTCGATTTAGATGCTCTTTCTAAGAAAAGTCGATTTACTTTTTCGTCTTCAAGTCCGCCATCTAGCAATGTTAAAATATACCCTTGTATTGAAAAAATTGGCGTTTTTAATTCGTGTGCTAAATTTCCGAGGAATTCTCTTCGAAAAGCTTCCTGTTCTTGTAATTTAGAAATTTCCTTGTTTTGTTCTTCAGTCCAAAGTTTAGTTTCCCGTTCTGCTTCAGCAATTAAGTCATCCGTAATTTTGAAATTCGGTTGTGTTTCTTTCGTGAATTTGCCTGTTCTTATCGAACGGTATAATAGCCTTAAACGGTCATTAATAAAATGGGTAATGAAAAAATAAAATACGCCAAAAGAAATTAAACCTGTAAGAAAAGGAAGACCAATCATCACCCACAAAGGGAAATTTAAAACTTGATAGTCTATTATAATTGTAACAATTAGTGTTAAGATAAAAATGATAACACTACCACCAATAAGTAAATGAATAGGTTTGAGATTCTTCACTGTTCACTAAAAGTATATCCAACGCCTTTAATAGTGCGAATATACGAATCTCCCAGTTTTTCTCTTAATTTTCTGATATGAACATCTATAGTTCGTTCACCAACGATAGTTTCATTTCCCCAAACAATATTTAAAATTTGTTCTCGGGTATAAACCTTTCCTGGCCTGCTTGCTAGTAATTCGAGCAATTCAAATTCTTTTTTTGGAAAAAGCATTACTACCCCATCCAATTCAACTGTAAAACGGTCACGGTCTATTTTGAAAAATTTTCGACCTTCTGCATTAACATTTTCCACTGGTCTATCGAGACGACGCAATAAAGATTCAACTTTTGAAATCAATAATCTCGGTCTGATTGGTTTTGTAATATAATCATCTCCTCCAGCTTCAAAACCAGCAATTTGAGAATAGTCTTCAGCTCTTGAAGTAAGGAATGCAATAATTGGTTGTGTAATATTAAGATCTTTACGGATGACTTGACAAGTCTCAATTCCGTCCATTTTTGGCATCATTACATCCAAAAGGATAAGCGAAGGATGCAATTGTTGGGTCAAACGAACCCCTTCTTCTCCATTCGAAGCAGTGAATACCGTAAAACCTTCCTTTTTAAGATTGTAACTCAAAAATTCGAGGATGTCTTGTTCATCATCGATTAGAAGTAAAGTATGTCCTTTAGTTGGTTGCTTCATGTGGAATGAAATAAAAAAGAGCCACCTGCGAACAGGTGACTCTGAAATTTTATTTATTTAATAATTTGAAGTTTCTGATTAGCATTGATGGTATCACCTTTCAAAAGAACGGTGTACATTCCATTGCTCAATCCTTCGATATCTAAAAGGATATTGTTATTACCTGAAACAATGTTTACATTATTTTCAGCTACAACTTGACCCATTTGATTTACAATCAATACCAATGCATTCTCTGAAGTATTTGATTGTAATCTAATTTCTGCCAAAGCACTTGCAGGGTTGGGAACCACAACAAACTGGTTACCATTATTCAATTCATCAAGGCTAACAGAGATAACAACTTCTAAATTGATTTCGTCAGTACAAGAACCATTGATTGCTGTTAAAACAACATCATAAGCTCCATTGGCAGCGTATGCATGCGTTGGCGCTGTAGCAGAAGAATTCGTAAAATCTCCAAAATCCCAAGAGTATCCTGTTGCATTTGTTGAAGTGTTGGTAAATGTTACGATGTTACCACTTGTTGTGAATGAACCAGCAGCTGTTGGTGATTGTGTAAACGTAATCGTTATTGGAGCTGATGTTCCTACACCGTTACACGCATTTGCATTTGTAGTAGTTACGGAAACTGTTTCAGTATTCAATACAGTGATACTTTGTGTGGTAGCATTATTACTCCACAAATAAGCATCTGCAGTAGAAGAAGTAATAACAACTGTATCACCTGAACAAGCCTGTGTAGCTGTTGCGCTAATTGTTGGAAGTGGAGCATTGCTCACGTTAACAACTGTAGCAGCTGAAGTTGAAGAACAGTTGTTTGCATCAGTTACAGTTACGGTATAAGAACCTGAAGTTGATACAGTAATAGAAGAAGATGTTCCAGTTGTAGACCAAACGTTGCCAGTAGCAGCGCTAGATGTTAATACAACAGAACCTCCAGTACAGAAAGAAGTTGGGCCACCTGCTGTAATTGTTGGCGTTGCAGGAAGAGCGTTTACCGTTACTGTTATCAAGGCACGCATACTTTCGTCACCTGCAGCATTAACCTGGCTTACATAATAATTAAATGTTCCAGCTGATAATGTTGAAGGCGTTGGGGTAGTTGTAGTAAATGTACCACCTGTAGCTTGGGTATACCATCTTAGTGAATTCCCTGAACTTGCAGTTGCGCTCAAAGCAGATGCTGTTGCGTTTTGACAATAAGTAGCCGAGGCTGTAACTGATGGCATAGCGACGTTGAAGAACTTAGGATGTGTGAATAATGCACCCGTTGCAGCAGCACTGTTTGCTTGTAATCTTGCATCAGGAGTAGTTCCAAGTGGTGTGAAAAGATTCACCCAATTAACTTGACCTAAAGTTGCTGTAGAATCGTTTCCATCTGCACCCCAGAAACTGTTGTAAAAAGATTGTGTAACACCCGCAGAAAGAATTGCATTGGTTCCATTAGTAAGATTTGTTGTTATGTTGTTTCCGAAAACCAATGAATCACCATTAACATTTGCAACAACCGCTGTTCCTTCAATAGACAATCCTTTTTCCCATCCTGTAATCAATGAATTGAAAACTGATGTAGATGTATTTCTTCTTAAACGGAAAGCTTTTTCAAACTTCTCTCCTACCGGTAATGTCACTGTTCCGTTTCCTTTTGGGCCAACAATAGTAACATTAGAGAAAATAGGCATTGTTTTAGGTTGCGCAACAGAACCAGTTGCATCATTATCAGACTCGAAGCAATTGGAATCACCTGGAGCATCAGATAAATCTTTATCCCTTATTGATAAGGCAAATTGCACTTTACCTCTGAAACCAAAATCTGTATCAAAATCATCATCAAGCCCTCTGTATGCAATTAAATGCTTACAGTTTACTGTACCCCCAAACCATTCAAAAGAGTCATCTCCGGAGAATGAAACTTGAACATAGTCAACTGTTGTGGCTGAACCAACAGAACCGAAAGTGATTCCATTAATTTCTTTATTTGGCTCTAAAGGAATACCAGCAAACTCTACACGAACATAATTAAGCGTCCCAGAGTTATCTGTATCGAAAGCACCACCAAATTGGGTATCTGTGGTCGGGATAAGCCCTTCAATATTAGCCACACCTCCTGGTTGGTTGTTACGAGCAAGACCTAAAATTACCAGTCCACCCCAGTCGCCTTCATTTCGGTTACCAACAGCTTCATTCGAAGTAAATACAATCGGTTGTGTTGCTGTACCAATAGCATTTAATTTAGCTCCTCTTGTAACAATTAGCGTACCTTGTGTTAATTTATCACCACGAATAATCGTTCCTGGTTGAATTGTTAATGTAGCGTTGTTTTTAACGTATATTTTGTTTTGCAACAATACAACACCTGACCAAGTCGTGTTGGTTGTAATATCCGATGAAACCGTTGTTGTTGTTGCAGGATAAACAGTATTTTCAGGATCAAAATTTGCCCAGCCACTTGTCCAATCTGTTGCAGGCGTGTTGTCTGTTACAGGAAATGCGCCCTTATAGTTGACGACGTTCCAGAAAGCATTTTGGGAAAAAGCACTATTTGTGAGGAACAGTGCCGTTAACATCATAATCTTTTTCATAGTTTCTTTACTTAATTTTTCATGACAAAGAAACAGTCAAAAACTTGGGTGAGCGTTATACTAGTTTTATGCTTTATTTAAATAAATATTAAGCAATGTGTCTTTTATGTTAACAAGAAATTTTAATTGCTTTAAAGCATTCAAAAAGAAAAACATAAAAACAAAAAAGCAGGGATTAACCCTGCTTAAAAAAATGCTGTCATCTGTTATTTTCCGAAATTATACTTTAAAGACAAGGATACCGTTTGACCGAATTGTATTTCTTGCCAAACATTGTCTGGGCCTTTAAGGAATTTATCGTTTGTTGTCGGATTATTTGGATCAAATGCTGCTGTGCTGCCACTTTTCTCGTTATCAAACTTTTGATTACCATTTAGATCTTGGAAGAACACTAAATCTTGGGCTAATAAATCTTTTATATTCAATTTGATTTCCCATTTTTCTTTGAATGTTTTGGAAACTTGAAAATCAACGACATGTCTGCCATTTTCCCAAACGCTCGGTTCTTGAATATTTCCAACGATATAAATACGTTGACCTATAATATTATATGAAGCAGTTACTGCCCAATCTTGTGTTGGATGTGCGTAGCTCAGTCCTGCGTTAATAATGTAAGGCGATTGACCTTGAAGCGGTCTACTGTCTCCACTTCCCACAACCTGGGATAGATCCACATTAGAACGGATCAATGATAAATTAGTGTATGCATTCAATCCGCTCCATAAATTATCCTCTAGTGAGTCTTTTTTAGATAGGAACCCAAAATTGATTCGGTATTCCATTTCACCTCCAAAGTTGGTCACTTTAGGAACGTTTGTATAATACAATTCAGGTGCACCTGAGGTTCCTGTACGGTTAATTAACTCAATTGGATTGAACAATTCCTTGTAGAAACCTGAAACACTGATAATTTGGTTTTTTCCTGGGAAATATTCAAATCGGACATCATAATTATTGATAGTTGCTCTTTGTAAATCTGGGTTTCCGGAAAGGATATTGTCTTGAATGAAGTTATAGAAAGCAAACGGTGCCAATTCTCTAAATTCAGGACGTGAAACTGTTTTGAAATAAGCCAGACGCAAGTTGATTCTCTTTGTTGGAGAAAAGATTAAGTTAACAGATGGTAAGATATCGTTCACTGTGGTATCCAGGTTTTTCGCCAAGTTAGAACCAAATTCGATGTAGTTAAACTGCTGATTATAAGACTCCAAACGTGCTCCATACACAATTTTCAACTTTTCGTGCAATTGAGAATTAGCCATTAGGTACCCTGCGTTCAAGAAAGAAAATGCTTGGTAACTATCGTCTACATTCGATGCTTCATCTAATTTAAAGCCACCAAGTCCTGTGCTAATTAGTCCTAAATTTTGAGATTGAAAAATGGAATCAGCAGGTTGTAATAAAACTAAACTATTAAAACTTCCACTTGTTGGTTTATATTGAGAAAAACCAAAGTTTCTTGAAACAAAGTCACGATTTCGAATTTGATGGAAACCTCCAACTTTTAACTCATGTTTTGTTTTTCCTAATTCCACATTTCGGGAATAATCATATTTCACACTGGCAATATTTTCTGCACTTGTTGCCCAAAACATATTTCCGGCAGCTGTAGGGATAGTACCATTGTTTTGAATCACCGCAACATATTGTTGTGTTGAATCTTCCTCTACCGTTGCATACTTTCTGTACACCACTCTTCTCAAATTTGGAATATCACGTTGTACGTTGCTATATCCCACATTCCAATTGATTTTTCCAATTTTTAAATCATGATTACCAAGAAGCTGTGCAGTATATATATTGTTCTGAGTGTACCAAATATTATTCGAGCGTTCGAATTGTCTTGGGTCATTATCGAATTCACGGGCTCCCCTTCTTACGTTAAATCTATCATCAGAATTGATGGAATACATTTGTTTAAGTTGCAACTTATTCTTGTTATTGAGTTTAAACAAGGTATTGAACATCGCACTATTCATAACACTTTGCGTGTAAGATGAATCTTCTAATTCTGTTTTAAGTACAACTTCTGTTGCTTGTTCCTCATAATCTCTTCTGGTAATTTTAGCAAAAGACAAATTGTTTTGATAAGAATAAGCGAAAACCCATCCAAAGCTACGTTCTGTATTTTCTGAGAATTTGTAATTTTTTCCAATCGAGTATTGTAAGGATAAGTTTGGCAATGCCAATCTGTTTTTTCCTGCCCAACTGAAATTCATTTTCTTCGCCAATTCACCTTTCTGATCTTTATCCAAACTAGCAAATGTTTCCGTAGTTGGAATACCAACAGGAATAGCCCTACTTTGCGCCCCCAAACCAAAAACATCCATGACACTGCTTTCATATGTCATGAAATTCTTAAAAGTTGTAATGGCATTGTAACTGCCTCCAATTTGTAACGACTGGAAATCTTTATCTTTTGGTTCGGTAGTATTGATATCAATTATCCCCCCAGCAAATTCTCCGGGCATATCCGGGGTTCCTGTTTTGTAGATGATTAGGTTATCAAGCATATTGGAAGGAAAAATATCAAAAGCGAAAGCCTTTCTGTCGCTTTCTGTGCTTGGTAAAGATGATCCATTGATAAACGCAAAATTGTAACGGTCACTTAAACCTCGCACAACAACGAACTTATTGTCTTGTACACTTGCTCCTGTAACACGTTTAAGAACGTCACTTACTTTGGGATCGGGTTTTGTTTTGATATCCTGACTTGAAATCGCATCCATAGCAGCAACACTATTTCTTTGAAGTGTAAGAATATTCTCAACCGACTCTTTCTCAACTTTAAAAGTTACCGTTACAGTCCCCATTTCTGTTGCGCCTTTGGTTAGGCTGATGTCTAAAAATACTGTGTCTTTGTCTTTTACTTCAATATCCGTAATTGATTTATTGCTATAGGTAAATGACGTAATATTCAATTGATAAGTTCCAGTACTTAATTGAGAAATGATATAGCTTCCGTCCATACTACAAGTTGCACCTTTATTCTGACCCACAAGTGTAATTTTGGAACCAGGGAGCGTTTCACCAGTTTCAGCATCAATCACTTTTCCTTTGATTACACCCGTTTGAGAGAATGAAAGAAATACATTGAAGAGGAGGGCAATAGTAAGTTTAAAATGGAATTTCATGTCGTTTTTTTTGTCGACACAAAGGAAACTCCCTGCAATTATTACATGGTTATTTAAAGGTTAAGTGTGTGTTAATTCAAGGTAATACCAAGTTAACATAGACTCAATATGAAGTTAATATGAATTAATGTTTCACTTGTTCAATGAATTTGTAACCGATACCTTTTACTGTTTTGATATACTCGTCACCAATTTTTTCACGTAATTTTCTGACGTGTACATCAATGGTTCTATCTCCTACAATTATATCAGATCCCCAAACCTTTTCCAAAATAATATCGCGTTCAAAAACAAAATCAGGGCGTGATGCCAATAATGCCAACAATTCAAATTCTTTTCTTGGTAGATGAATGATTACACCATTTTTCTCAACAATGTATTTTTCACGATTGATAATTAAATCCTTTGTTACTTCTTTGTCATCAGAAAGCATCCCTTTTCTTCTCAATAATGCGTTAATTCTGCTGATTAAAACTTTTGGTCGAATAGGTTTCGATACGTAGTCGTCTGCTCCTGCATCCAGGCCAGCAATTTGACTATAATCTTCACTTCTTGCAGTAAGAAAACACACCAATGTGTTTTTGAATCCGGCTATATTTCGAATGGCTTCGCATACTTCAACACCATCCATCCCAGGCATCATTACGTCAAGCAGAATCAAATCCGGGTTAGATTCTCTCATTATGGCAAGACCCTTTTCACCGTTTTCAGCATCTAGAACGAGATAGCCTTCCTTTTTCAAATTGTAGATTAACAATTCTCTAATATCTTCTTCGTCATCAATAACAAGAATTTTAACCATAAGCCATTTCGATTGGTATCACAAATTTAATTTTTTTAATCCCGTAAATCAAAAAACGAAGGTTTCTTTTCAAAGAAAATCTCAGCACGAACTTTCACTTTTTTTAACAATGTCATTATGACACTTTCCTTTTTATTCTTAACTTTACAGTGTAGTAGTAGGTTAGGTTGATTAGTGTAATAGGAGCCCCTTTCTTGGGGCTCTTGTTTTTTAGATAGTTACGAGTTAATTTCTATATTTACGACAATTAATTTCCAATGAAAATAAAAATACTTCTTGCTGAGGATGATATAAGCTTGGGCTTCATAATATCCGATCAATTGAAAAGCGAAGGTTATACCGTAACATTGTGTACAGATGGAGCGGATGCATTAAAACGTTTTAACGAAGATAATTATCACCTCTGCATTTTTGATGTGATGATGCCTAAAAAGGATGGGTTTTCATTGGCAAAAGATATTCGTAAAATCAATCAAGATATTCCGATATTATTTTTGACTGCCAAATCTATGACTGAGGATAAGGTTGAAGGTTTTAAATCAGGAGCGGATGATTATCTAACAAAGCCTTTTAGTGTTGAAGAATTACAATTGAGAATTTCTGCATTATTAAAAAGGGTTCAAATTGTTACCGAAACAAAAGAAAATCCGATCGTTACTATTGGTGAATATGCTTTCGATACCGAAAATTTCATTTTGAAGCATTCTAGATTTGAGAAGACATTAACCAAAAAGGAAGCCATGGTTCTCAAACTCTTGTGTAAATTCAAGAATCAAGTTACACCTAGAGATATGGTTTTGAATTCAGTTTGGGGTCAAGACGATTATTTTGTTGGAAGAAGTTTGGATGTTTTTATAACCAAGTTGCGCAAATATTTAAGTGAAGATGCCAACATCCAAATTTCAAATGTTCATGGTATCGGATTTAAATTGCAGGTTAAAGAATGACGTATATTTTGCATTTAGAAACCGCGACAAAATCTTGTTCGGTAGCACTTTCTGGTGATGGCCAACTCATTTCCTTAAAAGAGAGCATTACAGAAGAATTTTCACACGGCGAAAACCTCACTTTATATATTCAAGATGTTTTACGCGAAGCTTCAATTGGCATGGAACAACTGAATGCAGTTTCTATTGCTTCAGGTCCAGGATCCTATACGGGATTGCGAATCGGCGTCTCAACAGCGAAGGGAATATGCTATGCTTTAAATATTCCGTTAATCGCTATTGATGCTCTTGCATCCTTAGCTTATGTTGCCAAAGAAAAATATCCAAACCATAACTTGTGCGCTATGATTGATGCCCGCCGAATGGAAGTATATTGTTCGATTTACAATAGTTCTTTAGAAACATTAAGACCAATTGCTGCTGAGATTATCGATGAGCAAAGTTTCAACATTTTTGAGCCCTTCGTCTTTTTTGGGGACGGCGCAGCAAAAGCACATGAAATTTGGAAAGGAAGGAATTGTCAATTTGATAACACTGTAAATTCATCAGCTATCGGCCAAATAAACATGGCTTTAGAGAAATACCAAAAAAAGGAATTTGAAGACGTGGCTTACTTTGAACCTTTCTACCTTAAGGACTTTGTTTCCACGGCAAAAAAGTAGTTATTTCGACTTAAAAATTCTTCCGAAATTATGCGAATAAGTAATGCTCAAAATCGGATTTGATGCTTTTTGTGTTCTATAATCTCTAAACATTAAAGCCACATCAATTGTGTTCTTTTTATTCACATTGAACTTGATACCGCCGATATATCGGAATTCATTCATCAAACCTTGCGTCACGAGTGTATTATCCATGAAATAACTGTACTGATTGAAACGATAGAGCAATTCCATAGAAATATAAGGACGAAGTAATTTGGACTTCAACTTTGCTTCAATACTAATTCGATTTCGCCAGTACCACTGGTTACGTTTATATTGAAATTGTTCGTATTGAATAATGCTTCTAAGATCTAACTCAAGAAATTTATCGACATCCAATAATTTGGAAGGATCGTAATACAACGCTAACTGGCAGCGATTCCTGAAACTCAAATTTTTACCATCCAAATATGCAAATTCATTGGGTTGTATACTGTTTCGGTAGGAGCCTGAGAATTTCCAATTCTTTAAGAATTGATAGTAAGCTTGAATGCTAAAATTGGTACTTGAATAACTATTCTGAGTTAAATTTGATCGTGTTTGAATGCCCAAATCAAAACTGATTTTTTTAGTAACTTTAAACCCAGCTTCAACACCAATTCTTGTTCGCCAATCACCTACTTGACCATATGCATTTTGCTCAATAAAGAATGCTATACAGTATAAAAAAATCAGCTTTCTCATTCAATAATTACTTCAATTGATCCAGCATCAGCAACTGTTCCCTTTTCAGTAATTTCAATGAACTTGTATACTGGGAATTTCTCTCCGGTATTAACATCAGTTGAAAGAGCATAAACGCGATACTTTCCTGGATTTAATCCATCAAATGTGAATACCCCATCCGCTCCTGTATGAGCAGATTCATTAAATACTTCTCCTGCACCATATATCAAATAAACACGCTCATCAACAATGGAAATTGAAGAAGATGGAATCAAGATATCCGTGTCCCCTTGATTGGCAATATCTACATTGAAACTCATATTTCCATTATCAGCATCAACTAAATCCTGATTTATTTTGGAGGTCAACGTAATAATGTCACCGTAAACATCAACTACGAAATCATTGGTTACAGCATTATTTAAGGCCGCAACCGTATTCATAGCTATGGTTACATTATCATCGCTATAATTGAAATCAACCTGAATTCCCGTTCTTCCTTGCAATTGAGGATCGCCATTGGAAACCCAAGTTGGATTGTTATACCAAATGTAATAGAGTTCACCGTTTGTTGGGCCGTTCAATAACCAGTATTCACCATGTTCAATATCTGCACCATTCTTTACCGTAACATTTATTATCTCTGCATCACCAGGTTTTACTTGATCAACAGTAGAGCCCATAACTTTTCCCCTAATAGCAGCTGTGCCTCCTGGACCCTCAACTTTTTTACATGAGGAAAATAGACTTAATCCCACAACTAGGGAAGTAAAACCGATTATTGAACGTTTCATTCTTTGATTATTTTAATTGATTGATAAAGAGATTCGTTTGTATAAATATTGACGAAATACAAACCGTTTGTTAGGCCTTCTAACGATAGATTATAACTTGAATTTGAAGTAAGTTGTTCCCTTCTTAATAATTGCCCCAGTGGAGAAATTAATTCTATGACACATGATTGATT